>NZ_LZGX01000039.1:0-1762 GCF_001690825.1 Gilliamella sp. Fer1-1 | reverse complement strand
AAGCGGTTAATATCAATCAACCGCGCTTTATCTGTTTGCGTTAAACGGTACCATTGTTTTTGCGGTATGGTGTTTTGCGTTTTACCGTTAATCCCATTAATCCCACCGCCTAACGGCGTATTGAATGAAGACTGTCGTGAAGCGTCAAAATATATCAATGGTATACTAAAGGTATATTCCGGTTTGATTTTAACATAGCAATAGTTACTGCTATCTACAAAATGAATCCCTATGCCACTGTTTAAATAGCTATCTGCTGAGGGCTGAATTAATCTGGCCTCTTTTTCAACTAATATGATTGTCTTTTCACTTTCTGGAAGCTTGTCCGCTAAGGAGCGGGTTTTAGTGATAAACGCGGGCAAATCATCACAAGTCAATAATTCAATGTGTGCCATTGGCGGTAATTGCTTGTCTAATGCACGTTTCATCGTAGATAATGGGGCAACTTTAGGCTCGTCAAAACGTTCGGATTGGCTGACATTATGGCCGATGTAACCTATAAAGTCGCCTTTATCGATTGGCACAGGCGCTTTTAATACCACCACTTTATCTAATTTTTCAGGTTTAAGTTGGGTCACTATCAGTGAGGTTAATTTGACATACCCCTTATGTGGCGCTTCATCCCCACCATTTTCAACAACCAAAACTGCCGGAACAGTACAATTACCAATTTTACAGATTTTAGCATAACCATTTTCTTGCCCATCAAATTCAAAAGTCGCCGTTTTTGGCAAATAAGTTAACTTTTGGCTGTCATTCGCAGTGCCATAGATAGCAATCCCTTTGATTTCTACTTCTGGTTTGCCCACCTTTTTATTATCTTCTCGACAGATTTCATAATCCTTATTGGTTTCTGCGGTTTTTCCTGTCGGTCTATCATTTGCTGTTGTGCCAATATCTTTATGCCAAACATAACCCGTAATATTGCTCAATTCATGTTGAAAGCCGTCTGGTGTTACCACCGCCCCTGCGGTTATCGACACAATTTTATACCAACCAGACATACCGCTTTTTTGTTCACCTAAACGAACTTTACTGCCTTTAAGCAATAACCCCACAACCTTTGTGTTTTTTCCATTTTCGCGTATCACGCTGCCAGCAATGGTGTCTGCGTTTTTCTCATCCACTTCTCCGGCTTTCGCTTGCCAATAATGGGGATAAGTAACCTGACTATCGCTTTCTTGTTCTTTTTGCTGATAACCATACCAATCGAGTTGATGCATATATAAACTGTATAAGGTTATTGAGGGTGGCGTGTCGGTTGCTTTTGCGACTTTAGGCATTTGTAACTGGTGTCTGACTAAGGTAAAGCCCGTTGAAAAATAAGCCACTTTTTGGCAGTCTTGGTAAGCTTCGTCTAACTGTTCATTGTCCTGATACACTATTTTAGGATAAATATTATCGACTCGGTAAGCAATCACTTCACCATGGGCCATACAACGCACTACATTATCATTATCCAGCTTTTTTAGTACGCCTTTATCAATATGAATGCCCCCATGCCATATGCCATTTTCACCAAATGGGTAGAAGCCACTACTCGCTTCTGATAATGCTTTATAATACGCATCTTGACTAAGTTGCTCTTCACCAACGGGAAAGTTGAAATTGTCGATTTTTTTTATGGTCATGTTGATTGCCTTATTCCTTATGCCGAAAAGCCTTTTGAGTTAAACGATACCTGTTTTTTTAATAAGACTTCGAGCTCTCGATTATTATTATTCAGTTTTGCGGATAAATGATTACTTGCTGGCCCCATCTT
>NZ_LZGX01000038.1:0-53516 GCF_001690825.1 Gilliamella sp. Fer1-1 | reverse complement strand
ATAAATTTTAAACTGTAATATAATCATTTAAATATGCAATATTTTCAATCATTAAAATTGCTTTTATACAGTTTTGCATAAATGCCATCTTTATTTAATAAATCTGAATGAGAACCTTTTTCAATAATTTTTCCTTCATTCATAACTAATATTTCATCTGCATTTTCAATAGTTGATAACCGATGAGCGATAACGATAGATGTTCGCCCTCTTTGTAGTTCTTCTAAGGCTTTTTGTATTGCTCGTTCTGACTCCGTATCTAGGGCTGATGTAGCTTCATCTAAAATAAGAATTGGCGTATCTCGTAATAAAGCTCTTGCTATTGCAATACGTTGGCGTTGACCTCCAGATAATAATACTCCACTCTCTCCGACTATAGTATCAAAACCCTTTTCTAATCCTTTTATAAAATCATAGGCATAAGCTTTTTTAGCTGCTTCTTCTATTTGATCCTGAGAATATTCGCCTACTCTCCCATAAGCAATATTATTAGCCACAGTATCATTAAATAGATGAACATTTTGCGATACTAGTCCAATTTGATTACGCAAGCTATATAAAGTTAAGTCTTGAATATCATAATTATCGATTAAAATTTCACCTTCTTTTACATCATAAAACCGGGTGAGTAGACTTGCAATAGTCGTTTTCCCTGATCCAGATCGTCCAACCAAAGCAATAGTTTTATATGGTTCTACAACAAAATTTATATCTTGTAAAGCTGGCTCTTGTCTAGTTTCATAAGTAAAATTAACGTTCTTAAATTCAATATTCCCTTTGACGCGATCAATGTTAATTTTCCCATTATCTTTCTCGATTGGTTGCTCGAAAATAGCAAACAACGTTTGGCAAGCTGCCATCCCTTTTTGGAAGTCAGCATTAACACTAGTTAAACTTTTTATCGGTTGCATTAACGCAACAAGTGAAGAAAAAACAACAGTAAATTGTCCAGGAGTAATATTAAGATCAGGATTACTAGCCATTAATAGCACAAAAGCAATAGCAAATGAGATTATCAATTGCACAATAGGTGTTGATAGAGCCGAAATAGACACAAGCCGCATGGAGTCACGCCTAAATTTATTACTTACATTATCAAAGTGTCTTGACTCCTCATCTTGGGCTCCAAAGAGAATAATTTCGCGATGCCCCTTTAACATTTGCTCAACTGACATAGTAACATTACCCATTGAGTTCTGCATATTTTTAGCTAATTTTCTAAACTTTATAGAAATAAAAGTAATTAAACCGATAACAACAGGCGTAATGATGATCAACGACAAAGATAGCTGCCAGCTATTGGTAAACATGGTATAAAACAAGCCACAAATAAACGCAGATTCACGTACTATCGTTATTAATGCATCAGATGATGAAGATGCAACTTGATCGGTATCATAAGTAATTCGCGATAATAATCTTCCCGTAGAGTTTTGATCATAATAACTTACTGGAGCATCAACAAAATGATTAAAAAGGCGTTGCCGAATTTTAAGGACAACTTTAGTTGAAATTAACGATAAAAAGAAAGCATATCCATAATTTGCAACACCTCGCAATAAAACTAACCCTAAGATATATAAAGGTGCCATCATTAAAAAATGCTGATCGTTTTCCACAAATCCTTTATCAAGCAATGGTTGCAATAAAGCGATAAGAGAAGTATCTGCAAAAGCGCTAAGGATAAGTAATATAACAGATACAAAAAGAATAAATTTGTGTTTAGCAATATAAGGCCATAATTTCAAAAAAGTTCGCCAAGTTGAAGAATCTCGATCAATTTTATTGATTAATTGATTATTATCTTTTTTCATAATGTATCTTTTAGTTAAGTATTAAATTGTAATTGATGCATTTTGGCATAAAGACCATTTTGTGATAATAAGGTTTCATGAGTGCCTTCCTCAATTATTTGGCCTTCATCAATAACTAAAATACGATCTGCTCGTTCAATTGTTGATAATCGATGTGCAATAATAATAGAAGTACGGTTTTTTTGTAAATGTTCTATTGCTTTTTGAACTAATCGCTCTGACTCATTATCTAAAGCTGATGTCGCTTCATCCAAAATCAAAATTGGATTATCACGCAGTAGTACTCTAGCAATGGCGATTCGTTGACGTTGCCCACCCGACAATAAAACACCATTATCTCCAATTTCAGTATCCAAACCATGTTCTAATTTTTCAATAAATTCCATAGCATTGGCTTGTTTAGCTGCATTTATAATATCTTGTTGGCTATATCTATCTTTCGCACCATAAGCGATATTATCAGCTATCGTTCCATTAAATAAATGGACTTGCTGGGAAACATAGCCAATTTGATTACGTAATGATTTAAGAGTGTACTTTTTAATATCTATAGAATCCAATAATATTTCACCTATTGAAACATCATAAAATCTTGGTAACAAGCTAGCTATAGTTGATTTACCAGCCCCTGAGCGTCCTACTAGAGCAACCGTTTCACCTTCTTTAATTTTAAAACTAATATTATTTAAAGATGGGGATGAATTGGTTGGATAAGTATAAGTAACTTTTTCAAATTCAATGCGGCCTTTTGCTCTTTTTAATTCAATAGTACCATTATCCTCTTCTACAGCCGAATTTAAAAGACCAAAAAGCGACTCACAAGCAACAGAGCCTTTTTGCAATTCAAGATGCACACTTGTTAACTCTCTTAAAGGGCGCATTACTGCGACCATAGCTGAAAAAACGACAGTGAATGAACCTGGTGTAATATCTAGTGTTTGACTAGCAACAAGGAATAATATAAACCCTAAGGCCAATGTTGCTACTAATTGAATTATTGGTGTTGATAAACCAGAAACGAGGATAATTTTTAAAATACCTCGCCTAAAAATTTTATTAATTGAATAAAAATTATCTTTTTCATATTTCTGAGCATTAAAAATCAAAATTTCTTTATGTCCTTTTAACATTTCATCGGCAGCAATCGTAATAGTCCCTATTCCTTTTTGTATTGAAACAAGCGCATGTCGAAATTTTTTTGCTATAAATTGAGCAATAAAAATGACTAATGGCACGACAACAATTAAAACAGAAGCAAGCTTCCAATTCCCATAAAACATTACTGCACATAAACCAATAGCATAAGCTATTTCTCTAACTAATATAATAAGTGCATCTGATGATGCTTTTGATAATAACTGAGTATTATAGGTTATTACCGTAACCAATTCTCCAACAGGATTTTTGTCGAGAAAGCTAACAGGGCTTTTTACTAAATGGTCGAATATTAATTGCCGAAATTTAGTCACTACTTTTCCCGATAACCAAGATAGACAATAAGTAGAACAATAATTTGATAAGCCACGTAACGCAATTAGCCCAATAATACCAATTGAAAAAAGAATCAATAGTTCATAATTTTTATTCATCAATCCATTGTCTAATAAAGGTTTTGTTAATGAAATTAAAGTTGCATCCGTTGCAGCATTGAATAAAAGGGCTATAATTGCAACAATTAATGCCTTTTTATGTGGGTAAATAAACGGCCATAATTGTTTTATGGTTTTTAATGAGCTATATTTATTTGACATAAGGAAGAAAAAAGTTAATTGGGTATTGGATTATACTATATATCAGCTTAGATTTTAAAATTTTATTACAATTCTTTTTCAGCTAGAAAAAATTTATTTTATATATATAATGATAAATTCTTGAAAAAGCTTTAATTCTCTAGTTTATTAAAATATTCTTATTTTAATAATAAAACAATAACTGAATTTATTCAGGAATGACGCAATAGGAAATAAGCAATGTATTTCAATTCAGATAATATTATAAAGAGAAAAATAAGATTTACAGCCAGTGATAACGTTAAACCATTAAACATTGCATATGGAATTGATAAAAATTTTTTCTTGGGTTGCGCAATTTCAATTACGTCTATTTTATTAACCAACACTAATTTAGGTGTTAGTTTCCATATATTTACAAATTACACTAGCGATGATATTGAAAACAAATTAGAAGAGCTTGCAAATAAATATAATACAAATATAACAATTTATTTAGTGGATGACCATAATTTATCTAACCTGCCTACAACTAAAAATTGGACAATTGCAACCTATTTTAGATTTATAGTAGCTGATTATTTTTATAAAAAAACAGATAAAATTCTTTATCTGGATGCTGACATTATATGCAAAGGATCTTTACAAGAATTGGTTACATTACAGTTTGACAATAATATTGCTTATGTAGTGACAGAAAAAGATCCAATATGGTGGAATAAATGTGCAATCAGACTCAATGAGCATAAATTATCATCAGGTTATTTTAATGCGGGATTCTTACTGATTAATCTCGAAAAATGGAAAGAATTTAATATAAATGTAAAAGCTTTAAAGTTACTTTCCGATTCAGATCTATCAAAAAATTTTACCCATTTAGATCAAGATGTATTAAATCTATTATTACGAGAAAAAGTTAAATACCTTGATAGGAAATATAACCAACAAGTGAGTATTAATTACGAATTAAAATACAAAACAAAATTAAAAAGCTATACCTCTATTACCGATAAGACAATATTGATCCATTATATTGGTCCATCAAAACCTTGGCATAAATGGGCTAAAGAATACGATTGCTCTAAGTATTTCCTTAAAGCTAAGTCAAGCTCTCCTTGGAAACTGACGCCTTTATTACCACCAACAACATCTAAGCAAATAAGGTATTGTGCAAAACATAGATTACACCAAAAAAAAATATTTTCAGGTTTAATTTGTTATCTAGTGTATTTTTTTAAAAAAATACACTAGATAACAAAAAATAATAGTATTATATAAAAGCGTCTCTAATAGTATTTAACATTACATCTGCACTATACTCATACAGAATCTCTAAAGGAACAGGTGAAAATTCAGACGCCAAAAACTCACCGATATTGGCGATATTTTGATAATCGAGAATAAAAATTTGCTCGGGTGAATAAAAATCATATTTCTTTATAGAGCTATTAGTGGTAATTAATTTTTTATTAAATAAAATAGCTTCAATAGCTCTTAAAGTCACTCCAGTTTGACCAATTTGCCCAATTTCTAAAATTATATCACTATTTTTTACTCTTTCTATATTGTCAAAATAACTGATTTTATTTCCTAATTTATAATGCTCGGATTTGTTCATAGAAAAAGCAATTTGATTTGAGCTATAATCAATTAAATTAAAGTCAGTTTTATAACCATTTTTATGCAATATAGGTGCAATATTATTAATAATCCTCACCCTATCGTCCCTATATTCACCTATAAAAAAACAAATTTTCATACTATTACCGAAATGATTTGGCTCACACCTTAATTTTTGCATTTCTGAATAAGTGAACGGTAAAAATTGGTTTAAATATGTAAAGCTATATTTACGACAATCCTCAAAATCAAAACTATAAATCTTATCAAAATGTGGAGTAATTTTATCTATATAATCTTCATCTTGACAAAGCCATTTTTTTTGATTTTTCATACTCTTGTTTAACGTTTCTATAGTATCGCGCAATACTAGAATTCGATGGCATTGAAGATTTTTAACCAAGTCAATAAATCCAGAAACAGCAAAGCCACTACATAATAAAATGTCATCGGTCTTTAATGTTCTTAATTTCATAAATTGATGAAATTTAATAAACCACTGCCTAGGGAGTTTCTTTCTTTCTAATATAAAATTAATATCCCTAAAATGCTTCATTAATTTGTTAAAAAGCACAACGTCATATTCATATTTTAAAATACCCACCATATACTTTTCATAATCAGCATTCCATTCAGCAAAATAAACAGTCATCAAATAACCTAAATAGATTTAATTTTAGAAATACAAGAAATTAATTGTTCTCTCCAATTTGAGCCAGATAAATCATATTTTTTCAATTTTTCCATGCTCATGACCGAATATAGTGGTCTTTTAGCTTTAGTAGGAAAAGATATAGAATTGATTGGGTAAACATCAGGCACCTGAAGCAATAACTTTTGTTTTAATGCTACATCAAATATCTCTTTCGCAAATAAAAACCATGATATAGATTTATCTCCACAATAATGATAAATGCCTCCGTCGGCATTTTTTTTAAGTAATTTAATAACTACTTTAGCAATATCTCCTGCATAAGTTGGGTTGCCAATCTGATCATCCACAACAGACAGCTTTGTATTTTCACTTGCTAACTTCAACATAGTTTTAACAAAGTTATTACCGTACTCGCTAAATACCCAAGAAGTTCTAATAATAATCGCTGATGAATTATTAGCTAAAATAGCGAGTTCACCTTTGCGTTTTGTTTCCCCATATACATTAATCGGATTAGTTTTATCATTTTCCTCGTAAGGATAATTTTTGGTCCCATCAAATACATAATCGGTTGAAATATGAACTAGTTTTGCATTGCATTTTTTAGCAACAATAGCCAAATTTTCAGAAGCAACAACATTAACCTGATAAGCTAAATTATAATCATCTTCTGCTTTGTCAACTGCTGTAAAAGCTGCTGTATTAACAATACAATCAGGTTTATACGTAGAGATATAATCCTCAACAGCTAAGTTATCAGTTATATCCAATACCTTACGATCAGTAGCAAATAACTCCCAATCTTTAGGAAATATATTTTTAAAACAGTGTCCCAATTGACCATTGGCTCCAGTTAATAAAACTTTCATTAGCTATTTATAACTCCTTTAAAGTTTTACCTAATTTGTCTTTATCGGATAATATAGGATTTGATATTGGCCAACTTATATTTACAGTTGGGTCATTCCAAAATAAACATTCTTCGGATGACGGATCATAATAACTGGTACATTTATATTCAAAATCAGCTATATCTGACATTACCAAAAAACCATGTGCTAGACCTGGAGGTATCCATAATTGAGTTTTATTATCTTCCGATAAAATCACACCTACCCATTTTCCATAAGTTGGCGAGTCTTTACGGATGTCGACAGCCACATCAAATACTTCACCTCGAACAACTCTAACAAGCTTTCCCTGAGGGTTTTCTTTTTGAAAATGCAGGCCTCTTAACACCCCTTTTTGTGAACGAGAGTGGTTATCTTGTACAAAGTTAAGTTCAATCCCTAACATTTTTTGATAACGCTTCTGCTCAAAGGTTTCTAAAAAAAACCCCCTGTGATCACCAAAAACTATAGGTTGAACTATTTTCACATCAAGAATATCTGTTTGGATCACTTTCATTATAATACCTATGACTCAATTAACTTAGCTAAATACTTTCCATATAATGTTTTACCTAAATTGGCTGATTCCTTACGCACTTGTTCCATACTTAACCAACTATTCCTAAATGCGATTTCTTCTAAACAAGCTACTTTTAAACCTTGTCTTTTTTCTATTACTTGAACAAATGATGAGGCTTCAAGTAAGCTATCATGGGTTCCCGTGTCGAGCCAAGCAAAGCCTCTTCCAAGTATCTCAACATTTAATAATCCCGCATCTAAATACATCTGATTAAGAGTGGTTATTTCTAGCTCTCCTCTTTCTGATGGCTTAACTTTTTTGGCCATTTCAACAACATTTTCATCATAAAAATACAAGCCTGTAACAGCCCAATCAGATTTTGGTTTAATGGGTTTTTCTTCAATGGAAAGCGCTTTAAAGTTTTTATCAAAATCAACCACACCAAAACGTTCTGGATCCATTACCTGATAACCGAAAATAGTTGCACCTTCTTTTTGAGCCACAACTTTTTCTAGTTTTTTCCCAAAACTTTCACCAAAAAATAAATTATCACCTAAAATTAGAGCACAACGTTGCTTTTGAATAAACTCTTCGCCAATTAAGAAAGCTTGAGCTAAACCTTCAGGTTTCGGTTGTTCCGCGTAACTAAGCTTAATTCCAAATCGTGAGCCATCCCCTAATAATCGTTGAAACATGGGTAAATCATCTGGCGTTGTAATAACTAAAATATCGCGAATTCCAGCCAACATAAGTACAGATAACGGGTAATATATCATTGGTTTATCATAAATTGGTAATAACTGTTTCGAGATACCTCTTGTTATTGGGTAAAGGCGGGTTCCTGAACCACCTGCAAGCACAATTCCTTTCATAAATATACCTTATTTAATAATACTTTGCTTCGTTCGTATATATGAGCCATCCTTAATATGCTCACACCAACTTTTGTTATTCAAATACCAATTTACAGTCTTACGCATTCCACTTTCAAATGTTTCTTGTGGTTTCCAACCTAAATCTTTAAAAATTTTGGAAGCATCAATAGCATAACGTTGATCATGCCCTGGGCGATCTGTAACATAAGTAATAAGTTCCTTATAAGAACTAATACCATTTGGTTTATTTGGAGCTAACTCCTCAAGTAATTCACAAACCATATTTACTACATCAATATTTTTTTGTTCATTATGTCCACCAATATTGTAAGTTTCACCAACTTTCGCCTTGGTTGCTACCAGATAAAGGGCTCTAGCATGATCTTCAACATACAACCAATCTCTTACTTGCTGACCATCGCCGTATATAGGTAACTGTTTACCTTCGAGAGCATTAAGAATTGTTAATGGAATAAGTTTTTCAGGAAAATGATAAGGACCATAGTTATTTGAACAATTGGTAACAATAGTAGGTAAACCAAAAGTTCTATGCCATGCGCGCACTAAATGATCACTAGAAGCTTTTGATGCTGAATAAGGACTACTTGGAGAATAAGAAGTTTTTTCCGTAAATAAGCCATTAGTTCCATGCAAATCACCGTAGACTTCGTCCGTTGAAATATGGTGAAAACGGAATGTAGATTGTTTACTTTTATCTAATGTTTTCCAATACGCCAAAGCAGCTTCCAATAAAACATAGGTACCTATTATATTGGTTTCTATAAATGCAGAAGGGTTATCAATCGAACGATCAACATGGCTTTCAGCGGCCAAATGCATAATAATATCTGGACCAAAATCAGTTATAGTAAAGTCAAGAGATTTTCGATCACAAATGTCAATTTGTTTAAAATAGAATCTACCATTTGTTGATACATTAACTAACGACTCCAAATTTCCCGCATAAGTTAATTTATCAACGACCAATACTTCATCCTCTGTGTGATTAATGGCATACCTAACAACAGCAGATCCGATGAATCCAGCGCCTCCAGTAATTAAAATTTTCATAAAATCCCCGCAGAACAATTTAGCTAATAACTTATATAATATATTTAAATTGCTTGATATGCATCCATTTTTAGTGGAAAATTAATGAACAGCTATTTTATTAAACTATAAATCATACTATAATTCATATAAGAATATAATTATATAGTGAAAAAACACAATGATTAAGAGAATAACCTCACATACGGCCTTAAAAGTTAAATTCCTAGGAATTACAATATACAAAAGAACATTCACTCCTAATGAGCAATTTTTCTTTAAAAAATTGCTCATAATCGAAAGGAACGATACACATAAAGTAATTAAGCTGCTAGGCATTAAGATAGCTTCTAGAAAAAGACCGATAAAAAAGAATATACTTAGTATGAATGCTGACATAACTAAAACAGAACAAATCTCTTCTGACCTGCCGAATTCTTTATGGTTAACACCTAAATCCCCACTAGATCATTCGTGGGAAAGCCTCAAATCAGCTAAATATACAACTAAAACCCGATGTGTTGTAATACTACCAGTTTACAAAGGTTTAGACGAAACTTTATGTTCGATTTACCATGCATTGAAAAGCAGAGTAACAGATCAATATAGTTTATTGATTATTAATGATGCTGGCCCTGATGAAAAACTAAATGCAAAGTTAGAAGAATTAGCTACAAAAGGATTGTTTGATTACCACTTAAATAAGCTAAATTTAGGTTTTGTTAAAACAATAAATTATGCAATTACTAATTTATCTCATGATCTAGATGTGATATTGCTTAATTCAGATGCTTTTGTTTTTGAAGGTTGGTTTGAACGGATGATCCAGTATGCAGATCAAGATGAGTCAATTGCAACAATAACACCTATGTCAAATAATGCTACAATTTGCAGCTATCCTTTTACATGTCAAGATAACAATAAAAATCTTGAAATTTCACCTGCAGAATTGGATAGATTAGCCTCTAATATAAATAAAGGGATATATATCGAAACCCCAACTGGTGTAGGCTTCTGTTTTTATATGAGAAGAAAAGTAATCGATAAAATAGGTATGCTTGATGATAATGCTTTTAAAGTTGGATACGGAGAAGAAAATGATTTTTGTATGAGAGCTATCCATGCAGGTTTTAAAAATATTATTATTGGCGATGTGTTTGTATATCATGTAGGATCGGTTTCTTTCTCTGCTACTAAAGCTGAAAATATGAAAAAAGGGGAAAATGCATTAAAATTAAAACACCCTAACTATCTTAATTTAGTTCATAATTTTATAAATGTAGATCCCGTTTTTATATTGCGACGTAATCTGGACATAGCAAGGTTGAAGTTAAAAACTGGACAAAAGGAAAGTATTGTAATTGTTTCTCATGCATGGGATGGGGGAATTAATACATATCTAGAGAGGGTTGTAAATCAATATACTAATAGAGGAATTAATTGTATTTTATTAAAAGTTCACGATAAAAAATTATATTCCATTTACTCTCATGAAAACGATCAATTTAATCTTTGTAATTTAAAAAACTTATCGTTAAGTTGTGATTTTAGCTTTTTAGATCTATTTTTTAAAACCATTCAACCAACTTTAATACATATTAATAGCTTTGCTGGTCTTGATTGGCATCACCACGAGAAACTCTTGTCTTATTTTTCTTCATCTGATTGGAATTGCAAATTCATTATTCATGATTATGCCTGTATGTCATATGATTATAAATTGCTAAAACCCGAATATACCTATGAAAGCGTACCTTCCCTAGCTCGAAGAAACCAATGGTATAATGTAAAAAATGTTCCTCTTGATTACGATATAAGTATTACAGATGCCTATGCGCGACATAAAGCATATGAACATTTTTTAAAAAAATGTATTAAGATTGAATCACCATCTCATCGAACTAGAGATATAGTACTAATGGATTTTCCTGATTTAAACATTGATGTTGTTCCACATGAGGATATAATTGGTAATATTTTACCAGCCGAGAGAAAAAAAGATAAAAACAAAATAAAAATTGCTTCAATTGGTGCTCTTAGTATTGAAAAGGGATCTCAATTATTAGCTACATTAGCGGTTGACTCAAAAAATAGGGATTTAAATTTATCTTACTTTTTAGTCGGGTTTAGTAACCCAGGTGATCAGCATGTGATGGAAACAAATGGCGTTACAGTTACTGGAAAATATGAAAATGATAAAGAATGCATTAATAAAATTAGAGAAATCTCCCCAGATTTAATAATATTACCAAGTATATGGGAAGAAACGTTTTCATATACTCTATCAATCGCTTTAGCGCTAAAAATACCTACGTTAGTTTTTAATATTGGTGCTCAAGCTGAAAGAACAGAAAACATTAATTGGGTCGTAAAATTAGATCCATTATTAATGAATAACCCAAGAGGCATTTCTGATTTAGTCGTTAATCTAAATATTGATAAACTATGGAAAGAAGCCAGAAAAAAATAAATTTTAATTGGCTATTTTATGGCTGAAAACACTAGAAAAATCTTATAACCAATCTTTTAAAATGATTTACTAACTTCTTAAAAGATTGGTTTGCTAATTCAAAGTTAATACACATTTTTGTTATATAACTTTTTTATTCTTCTTGCTAATTTTTTCAGAAATGTATTCTTATATTTCAAATATCGGCTTTCTAATTTATTATAAGATCTTAACAACGCATCATACTTTTCCAAGTTAATACTGTTATCTGATAATAAACGAGCATTGTGAATTAAAAGATTGTCAATTGTAGATGTTGATTCATTAAATTTTCCTAAAATAATATTATTTTCTGAAATTAATTGTTCATTATTAGATGTTAATTGGCTAAATCTTGAAATAAGCTCGTTATGGGCCATTGTTAATTTATTGAATTTCTCCAAAACAATGTTGTTTTCTAAAATCAATTGTTCGTTATTAGATGTTAATTCGCTCAATCTTGAAATAAGCTCATTATGGACCATTGTTAATTTATTAAATTTCTCCAAAACAATATTATTTTCTGAAATCAATTTTTCATTATTAGACGATAATTCATTGATTCTTAAACTGGTATCATTATATTTTATAGATAATTGGTTATATGCATTATAGTATTGTTTAATAGACTTAACTATTTCTGATTCGGATTTTATTTTTTGGCAATCATCTGAACTTATAACTCTTGAAGTAATATTTAATTTGGATGCTTTAATTATATCCTTTATATAGAAATCTAAACAATATTTAGCTGAAACTTCATCTCTAATTTTATGAATTTCCTCTTTAGCTCTTTCGTATCCAACAAGTATTTCTTCAATTATCTGACATTCGGAAATTTTTCTTAGACAACATCTTCCAGAATAGTTAAAATCCTCAGCCTTTTTATAGTTATTTATCAATAACCACCCTATTCCACCAAAATGGTCATAACAATAAACGGGCGTATCCCCCACAATAGCATATTGAACTGTTTTTCCAATAGTAATAACAGCATCAGAATCTTCAATCATTTTAGGTGTTAAACGCTCTGTATTCCCTCTGACGCCAATATTCACTACATTTAATGAATATTTATTTTTTAGTATTTCCATAGCATTAAGGATTTCTTCTGGAGGATGGTTGCTGACTAGCAGTATATTTTTTAAAGTTTTCCCAGCTGTGTTTTTTTCACGAAAAAATTCAGATGGAGATGCATTAAATAAAATATCACTAATATTAGTCGGTAAACCAAAATTACATAATTGGTTAAACGTTTCTTTACTATTAGCAAAAATTTTATTGGCAAGTAATCTCTCAGTATATAAACCCAAAGTTTCTAAATGCTCGTAAGGAGATAAATGAGCGAATATAAAATATGTTTTATTATTAAAACTGTCAATATGGTGATTAACAAGAATCGGCAACACCTGATGTTGAGCCCAAACTATATCATAATCGAAAGGGTTGGGTAAATCGTCAGTGGTTAATAAGTTGATGCTAGAATTTCGAACAATATCAGAAAATGGGGAACCAATATAATTTGCAACAATATCAACTAAATAATTATTTTTCTTGAAAGCTTCGGCGATTTCTAATGCTACCATTTCAGAACCACCAATACTCGCCATATGATTAGTACATATTAATGCTTTTAACATAAACTATAACCACTCCAATTAGCTATATCCATCCATAAATAAAAACTAAAGCTTGATATTCATAATATCATATTACCATCGTAAAAAATAGGCAAATACCACTATAGTTCCCCCTAAGCTAGTACAGTAGCAAAGTAGAAAATTTTCTATGTTTAAAAGTGGCATGCCTACACTTTTAATACCAAAAATAAGGCTATGAATTCATTTTATATTCAATTGGTGACTTGTAAGTTAAAGACGAACCAATCTACCTCTTGCTCGCTACGATTATCTTGAGCGATAAACTCACCAATAGTTTGATATTTCTTCCATCTAATGCAGATTTAGTGAGGCCATACAAAACTACAATATTCACTCATTTTTAGCTTTTAGATACAGCATTACCATCTGTTTTTTTAAACTCATAAAAAGCTGCGTTCTTCTCTTCTTGAAATGTAATTTGTCATTATTGACTTCTTTTGTTTATCATAACAATACAATGACTTAATAAAACTAGTACTAATTAGTTGTAATCCATCCAGCGTTTCTATTATGATTTTATATCATAAAATTGGCATTTATCTGTTTTTTGGCGAGATCACTTCTAACATTATTTAGCAAAATCACCGCCCTATCCCATAATCCCTCAACTTATTAGCAATAGCCGTATGCGACACGCCGAGCCGTTTAGCGAGTTTTCGGGAGCTTGGGTATTGGTCATAAAGTTTTAATAAGATTTCTTTTTCAAACTGCTTGGTTATTTCATCCAGAGTTTTATTTTCGATATTGTTCACCCATGATACTTGTGATTTAGGTGCTGGCAATACGATATTTTTAACCGTTAATATTGGGGTAGTTAATTGGGCTAATGCAGAGTATAGGATATTTTTAAGTTGTCTTACATTGCCTGGCCATGAATAGTGAACAAAGTAGTCAATAAGGTCATTATCGATCGCAGGTGGTATGAACCCTTGTTTATTGGCAAATTCATTAACAAAGATATGCATAAGTGGCAAAATATCATCTTTACGTTCTTGCAATGAGGGTAAATTGAGCGACAGTACATTAAGTCGGTAGTAGAGATCTTTTCTAAATTTACCTTGTTCGACTAAATCAGCTAAATCGACTTTTGTTGCACAAATAATTCTTACATCGACATAGACTTCATTATCGTCACCTACTCGCCGAAAGTAACCATCATTAATAAAACGTAATAATTTGGTTTGCATTTGAAAAGACATTTCATCAATGCCATCAAGCAATACTGAACCACCATTAGCTTGCTCAAAAAAACCTTTTTTACTTTCAATCGCCCCTGGGTAAGCGCCTGCTGCGTGCCCGTATAATTCACTTTCTACTACCTCATCAGGCATAGCTGCACAATTTAATGCTAGAAAGGTTTGATCGCCGCGAGGGCTATATTGGTGACAAGCATTAGCTAGTAAGTCTTTACCAGTACCTGTTTCGCCTGATATTAATAAAGGTTCACTTTGCATAGAAAAAGCTTTAGCTTGTGCAATAAGTTTTTGCATAACTAAACTTTGAGTGGCAAAGATATCGAAAGCATGGTGCCCGACGACTTTGATTTTCGACAATCGTTTTTTTAAGTAAGCAATTGGTTGCACAACAAAGACTGTTTTAGATGGATCAACCATTTTTTGCAATAAAAAGTGCTGAGAATTTAAAACGATGATTGCATCATCTTGTTCATTTATATTTATTGTATTATCAAAATTAAATGTTTTTTGATAATCAAAAGGTTGATTTAATACTAAAACGTTATGAGGAAATAATGCTTTAGCCGTATCATTATACGCAACTAGAAGTTGGTTATTATCAATTTCAATCATTGCTGCTTGCATATTCTTCCCACTTTTCACTAAGTTTTTTTAAATTATCACGTCGATGTTGCCACTGAGAGTTGTTTTTTAATTCAGCATAAGTGATTTTTGTATTAGTTAATAGATGTTTCGCTTTATTTGATATTAATGGATGAATCTTATTTAGCTCTGCTAATCTTTCTAAAATGGCAATAGTGCCTTGTCGATTATTACAAGCTAACAGTAGATCACAGCCTGCCGCTAATGCTGCTTGGGCTCGCTCGGCATAGCCTCCCATTATTGCTGCACCTTTCATCGATAAATCATCGGAAAAAATCACCCCCTCAAAACGTAATTGCTCACGCAGCACTGTTTTAAGCCAATAAGGTGAACCACTAGCGGGCAGATCATTAAAAGCAGGATAGATAACATGAGCAGGCATAATGGCATCGAGTTTTTTATCAGCGATCAATTTGGCAAAAATTTGCATATCGTGTTCAATGAGTGATTTTTCACGATGATCAATAGGTGTTTCTTTATGCGAGTCAGCAAGCACATGACCATGCCCAGGAAAATGTTTACCGGTTGTTTTCATTCCTGCAGCATGCATACCATCAATCATAGCAGCAGCAACTTGATAGGCGATATTGGCATCTTGATGAAATGAACGAGTGCCGATAGCAAGACAATGATGACCTAAGTCTAAAACGGGCGCATAGCTAAGATCGATATCAAAAGCAATAAGTTCCATTGCAAGTACCCAACCCGCATCAAAAGCTAACGATTTAGCTTGCTCAAGCTCATTAAGAGCCGCAAAAGATTGCGCAGGTGGAATAGCAGTAAAACCATCACGAAAACGTTGAACGCGCCCACCTTCATGATCAACCGAGATTAATAAACGCTGTGTAGAAACTGCCCGAATCTGTTTTATCAATTCTCTTAATTGAGTTTGATCCTGATAATTGCGACTAAATAAAATCACCCCACCAACCAACGGGTTTTGTAATAATGCCTTATCTTCTTCGGTTAATGATTTACCTTCAACATCAATCAGCAATGGTCCCATTATTTGTTATCCTCAATAACTTGATTTGATCCCTCGTTAATATTGGGTTGTTTAGAAAAATCTTTAGAGGTAGATCTAGCTAGAATTTCTCCACTTTGTGTTGAAATTAATTCCATTGCAAGATCTGCTCCATGGCTTTCATCAGGCACTTTATAGATAGTGGTGAAAAGAACATAGTTGGCATTTATTGACTTAGCCAACCCAATCATCTTACCGCGAGAAACTAACTTATCATCAGCTGAAATACCCAGCGTTTGTTTAGCTTGATTTATGACCTGTTTATTAACCACTGTGAACGTGTTTTGTTTATGCATTAATTGGTGTAAAGCTTCATCAATTTGATTGCTTGCAAGATAATCACCGCTACGATTTTGAATATCGCTAATTAAAATAAGCTTATTATCAGAACTTGCAAGTGATGTATTAGCCAACTTATTGATAAAAGGCGATAAGATTAAATGCCAATCCGTTTGTTTAACAATTTGAGGAGGCATTTCAATGACCGCCGTATCGCTAGACTGCGTTTCATCTACTGGCGGTTTCACTTCCACTTTTGGGGTATTGCTAATAAGATGACAGCCAGTTAACGCAAAAATTAATGCACTAGTAACAAATATACCTTTGAACTGTTTCATATAATGATTAACCTATTAATCGCCCTAAATTTTTACCGCCCAATAGATGCATATGAATATGAAAGACCTCTTGCCCTGCATCTTTGTTGCAATTCATGATTAAACGATATCCGCTTTCATCAATACCTTCTTGCTTTGCAATTTTAGCAGCAACGGTCACCATATGCCCTAATATCACTTCATCTTGTTCAGTAACATCATTAATAGTTGGAATAAGTTTGTTGGGAATAATTAAAATATGCTTCGGCGCTTGAGGAGAAATATCACGAAATGCCGTCACTTTATCATCTTGAAAAACAATATCAGCAGGGATTTCTTTTCGAATAATTTTACTAAAAATAGTTTCCTTCAAAATAATTTCTTGAGCCATCAAATTCTCCTTACTATGCATATACCTACAATTAACATTTTACATACTCAAGCATAACATATTTTAACAATAAAAATGTATAGAAATCGTTACATTTTAAAATGCATTTTACACCCTAAAAACCGTTCAGAAAACCTATTGATTTTATTTGAGTTTTTATTGTGAGTTATATTTTAATATCTCCTATAATTTGAAATACGCAAATGCAGAAGGGCTTGCTTATAACAATCAAAGTAAGTATTAAAACCACTTGGCATATTCATTTGTCAAATATAATAAGTTGATATATAATGCCACGTCGATTTCAACCGCCTATTTTCATGTTCCTTGCTTTCAATGGGTTGCGGTTGCCCCGACAGAAAGCTGATTAATCCGTAGGGAGCGATAATGCGTCATTACGAAATAGTATTTATGGTTCACCCAGATCAGAGTGAACAAGTACCTGGTATGATTGAACGTTATACTGGTACATTAACCACTGATGGTGGTAAAATCCATCGTTTAGAAGATTGGGGTCGTCGTCAATTAGCCTATCCTATCGAAAAACTGCACAAAGCACATTATGTGTTAATGAATGTTGAAGCAACTCAAGAAGCTGTTAATGAACTTGAAGATAACTTCCGCTTCAATGATGCAGTGATTCGCAGTTTAATTATGCGCACCAAACACGCTGTAACTGAAACTTCACCTATGTTAAAAGCTAAAGAAGAACGTCGTAGTTCTGAAGAAGATTTTAACGAAGTAAACATGGACGATGATTCCGACGAATAATCGTTTAGTGTTATCGGGTATTGTAAAAAAAACACCGATAAGAAAAGTCAGTCCAAGTGGAATTTCGCACTGCCAATTTTATTTAGAACATGTTTCTAAACAAATCGAAGCAGAGCTCACAAGGCAAGCATGGTGCATAATGCCCGTAATTGCTAGTGGACAACAAGAGTTAAGTTACATAAAAAAAGGCAGCAAAATTTTAGTCAGTGGATTTATAAGCACCCACACTAAACGTAACCAAACAAGCCAACTTGTATTACATGCTGACCAGATTAAACTATTAGGAGAATAGCCAAATGGCACGTTATTTCCGTCGTCGCAAATTCTGCCGTTTTACTGCAGAAGGCGTTAAAGAAATTGATTATAAAGATGTTTCTTTATTAAAAAGCTATATCACAGAAAGTGGTAAAATTGTACCAAGCCGTATTACTGGTACTAGCGCAAAATATCAACGTCAATTAGCTCGCGCAATCAAACGCGCTCGTTACTTGGCATTATTACCATATACTGACAACCATCAGTAATTAGCAACAGAGGGAACATATAATGCAAATTATTCTACTCGATAAAGTTGCTAATTTAGGCAGCTTAGGTGATCAAGTTAATGTAAAAGCGGGTTATGCTCGTAACTATTTGATTCCACAAGGTAAAGCAGTAGCAGCGACTAAAAAGAATATTGAATTCTTTGAAGCTCGTCGTGCTGAATTAGAAGCAAAACTTGCTGAGACATTAAAAGCCGCTGAAGCGCGCGTTGCTGAAATTAATGCTCTAGGTAAAGTAACTATCGCTTCTAAAGCTGGTGATGAAGGCAAACTATTTGGTTCAATTGGTACTCGTGATATCGCTGATGCAGTTAAAGCTCGCGGTATTCAAGTATCGAAAAGCGAAGTTCGCTTACCAAATGGTGTATTACGCACAACAGGTGAATACGAAGTATTTTTCCAAGTACATAGTGAAGCTTTTGCTAAACTGACTGTTGAAGTTATTTCTGAACAATAATAACTCAACTTAAATAAAAAAACCCGTTTAATCTAAACGGGTTTTTTTATTATCTATTTTTCAGTGGCAGTGGCAATGATAAAAATAAAATTGAATATTTATTATATACATCAACATGAAAAATATTTTTATCTTACAACCATTGATTTACCTCTACCACGGATATCTGATACTGCTTCAGGTTTTTTATCTGTGATTTTTATCGCCTGAATATCACCGCTAAAATCTTGCTGCTCAAAGTGGTAGCCCATTTGCTTGAGTTTATCTTTTAAATCCTCTGGTACTTTGTTTTGAAAGCGTTCAATAAAAATAAGATTAGTTGGTAATAATTGATGATGATAACGAGGTGCATCCATTGCTGCTTTTAATGACATATGATTATCAAAAACATTAGTTACAACTTGAAAGATGGAGGTAAAAATTCTTGAACCACCTGGCGTACCAATAACCATTGCAACATCATTATTTTTAATAAAAATACTTGGTGTCATAGAAGATAAAGGACGCTTATTAGGCTCTATGGCATTTGCATCTTTGCTCACTACACCAAACTGATTAGCAACACCTGGCTTACTACTAAAATCATCCATCTCATTATTGAGTATAATACCTGTACCCTCAATCACAACCGCAGATCCAAACCAACCATTGAGAGTGTAAGTATTAGATGCAGCATTACCCCATTTATCTACAATAGAAAAATGCGTTGTCTGTAACTTTTCATGGTTGTTGTCCAAACCAGGTTTAACTTGTTCGGTAATAGAAATCGCTTTTGGGTTAACTTGTTTTGCTCTTTCTGCCAAATAATTAGCGTCAATCAGTTTAGCAACAGGGACCGAGATAAAATCAGGATCGCCCATATATTCTGCTCGATCAGCAAACACACGTTTTTCTATTTCTGCTAATAAGTGAATATATTGAGGTGAATTGACCTTAACATTCTTAAAATCATTCGCTAAATTTTGCTTCATTAATAATAGTTGAATTAAACCTACACCGCCTGAACTTGGTGGTGGTGCCGTTACAATTTGCATATCTTGCCAGTTAGCAACTAACGGTTCTCGCCATTTAGCTTGGTAATTAGCTAAATCATTTTCAGTAATTAAACCTGCATTTTCTTGCATCTGTTTTGCAATTAATTTAGCCGTTTCACCTTTATAAAAACCGTCACTACCTTGATCGGCAATACGCATTAATACCTTGCCAAGCTCGGGTTGCTTAAATAGTTTTCCTTCTTGCATAGAACCAAAGTATTGCTTAAAGTGGCCATTAGCCGGCGCTAGTGATTCTACTTCATGATACCGTTTAACGAGTAGTTTATCTACGGTAAACCCTTCATTGGCAAATCGTATAGCTGGCGCCATAACTTCTTTCCAAGATAATTTACCAAAACGTTGATGCACAGCCCACATACCAGCAACCGTACCTGGTACGCCTGAGGCTTTGTAGGAATATAGACTTAAATTCGGGATCACATTTTTATGATCATCAAGGTACATATCTCGATCAGCCTTATTTGGGGCAATTTCTCTATAATCGATAAAATAAGGCTTGCCCTCCATCCAAAGCGTCATAAAACCGCCACCACCAATATTACCCGCTTCAGGATAGGTAACAGCCAGAGTAAATGCTGTAGCTACAGCAGCATCAGCGGCATTTCCCCCTTTTTCTAATATCTCTTGCGCAGCTAGCGCGCCATAATAATCTGGGGAGGCAACGGCTCCAGCCTCAAATTTTTGTTTTAAATTGTCTACAGCAAATACTGGGCTTATCACTAAAAAAATAACAAGGCTACAATACGTTATCAGCCTGCGTTTAAGATAGAACATGTTGTACCTCCTAATAAAATATGATTTATTCGCCCCACTTAACACAAAATCGCATAAAAAAATAGGAAAAATTATGCAATATTTGGTTAAGGGGAATTATCAATATAGCATAGAAAATAAAAATGTTGAGTAAATATTGATCATATAGAAATTTCTATACTTGACTTTGTGATGATTTTCTTATTAATTTCTAATCAAGCCTGCTTAGATAATTTTGATTTGCCTATTTTTTGTAAAAAAGATTCAGGAATCTATGCCGTTTCAATTATGGTGAGGATTCAATACATGATTAAAAGAAAATACTTTCTTATTCATCACTTTTAGAATTGGATTTCGTGTAATTAGCTCAAAATAATTAAAAAAGAGTGTAGCAAACTAAATGGCATACACCCTTTAATATAAACTAATTAAAACTAAGCTGTTTGAGCTTGATTTGCTGATTTACCTTGTTCATCTTTATAAAGTTTATTGTCATATAGTTTGACAAAAGGAATATAAATTAGCAGAGCTAAAATGGCCGACACGACCGCAATAACAGCAGCTTTATAATCACCACCCGTACCAATAAATGCACCTATGCCCATTGGTGATGGCCATGGAATTAATGCAATGATTGGATGGATAAAACCCGTATTAATTGCAAAATAACCTAATGTTCCACACGCCATCGGCGCTAAGAAAAATGGAAATGCCAAGTAAGGATTATATACAATCGGCATACCAAAAATAATAGGTTCGTTGATATTGAATATTGCAGGCACTGCTGAAGCTCGTCCCAAGATTTTTAGTTGGCTAGACTTAGCGCAAAAAGCAATAAAGAATGTCATTAATAAGGTAGAGCCCGAACCGCCTAAAATCACTAATGAATTATTAAATTCCCCAGCAAAAGGAATATGTTCACCACCAAGTGCATTTTCGTTCATATTAGCTAACATAATTGGGGTGATAAATGCGCCAATAATAGTAGCGCCATGGATCCCAACAACCCATAACGCATGGATTAAAAAGAGAATGACCATAACACCTAGCCAACTTTTGGTTAAATTGGTCACAAAAGCAAATGGCACAGCAATAATATTAAAAATATCAGTACCAAAATAGATAAAAACGCCATTAATAATGATCACAAAAAACGCAATAATAAACGTTGGAATCAGCGCAGTAAAAGACCGCGAAACACCTAGCGGTACAGTTTCTGGCATTTTCACAACCCAATTTCGCCTAACACATAAAAAATAAAGATGAGTTGCCAAAATTGCCATTACGATTGCAATAAATATACCCGATGTACCTAAGCGGAAGATAAAAGGTTTTAAACGTAGCCCATTAAAGACTAAATTACTTTCATCATTAAGTAATGTAATCACGCCTTTTTGCATAACTAATTCAGGCAAAGTCATGAAAAAAGCAAAAATAGATAACATAGCGCCGTTAAGAGGGTTAACTTTAAGACCAGTTTCTTCTTCTTCGATTTTAGTCAGTTCATAACCAACAACAAAGTTAAAATAAAGAGCTAAAATGCCGATAGTTGCTGTGTTGGCAATCATATAAAGATCGCTCACTCTAAAAAAAGTATTTTCAAAAAAGCCTTCTAACCCTGTAAATGTCATTGGTAAGGTATTGAATACTAAAAACATAGATCCCACAATTGAGAAAGGCACTGAAGCCATCCCCGCGGCCATTACTGCTCGAACAATTTTAAATTGCGATACTTTAGCCATTGGCGCCATTAAAAATTTCTGTAAAATTACAAATCCCGTATTCATTTTGTTATCCTCATCTAATTAATGACCTGTTGGTAAGCTTGAATTCTTTGGAAAGATTTATCCTTATTAAGCTCAATCTTTTTTATTTTTTTAAGCAGTAAAAAATTAATTAATAAACTTGCTGTTAACACTATCATTACGCTATTTAAGACATATTGAGTGTTTTTAAAAAACGGAAAGAATAGATGAAATAAGGATGTATTTACCGAAATCAGCAAAACAATACAAATTATCGATAGTGTAGAATAAAGCGCCTTTGCATACGGTAAACGATTATTATGAATTCGATAAAGTTTAATCTGCTCATACATCGTTAATATCGCTAGCACAAGGATCGATAGTGGCAAAAAGGCCACAATAGATAATGATCCACTTAAAAATACAAACCAATACAGATTGATAAATAAAAAAAATGCCGTGCTATAACGAATAGCTAAAAAGCGATTAAAATAGAGGTTGGTTAGGCTCGTTTTTTGGTGCATTTCTAATTTTTTAGTTGTCATATGATGGATTCCCCCCCTAATTTGACTGCTAAGCGGTGGTTTTGCTCATACAAATGAGCCATCTCAAGTGCAATTTCGCGCATTGTCATTGTTGTCATTAAGTGATCTTGCGCATGTACCATAATAATTTCCATGGTGATTTTTGTACCGTTAGCATAATTTTGTAGTAACTCTGTTTGTGAGTAGTGAGCTTGTAAAATATCTTCATTCGCTTCGTCAAGAAGCTGGTTTGCGGTAATAAAATCGGCTTGTCTCATTGCCTTAAATGCATCATGAATTTTAGTTTTAGCATTACCGCTATATAAAATAATATTAAAAGCGATAAGTTGAATATCTTCTGAGCTCATTTCATCGTTCATTACTATGCTCCTTTTTCAATAAGTTGGATAAAAAGCCGTTTAAATTGGCCATAGTTATGCGTTTTCAACAGTTTTGATTGCATTGCTAAATCATCAATTAAATTAATAATGGCTTTAGTTATCATCGCTAAAGTTGAATTTTGATAAATAGAAGGGGAAATCATAAAAACAAAGCGAACCTGTGGGTAATTATCATCCCAAAATAATCCATCAGGGATCATCGCAACGCCAATTTTAGATAATTTCCCTACAGGAATTGCAGGGTGTGGCACCACTATCGCTTGGCTAAAAAAGATATCACCTAATAGCATACGATTTTGCATTTGCTTTATCATTTGTTGCTTATAATTGCTATCTTCATTTAACGCTAAAAGATCAAGTAAAGAATCTAAAATATGTTCTTTGCTTTGAGGTTGTCGGCATGGGTAGAAATAATCTGCAAATAAATCATCAATAATTTGCTCAATATCAATAAAATGATTGCAAGATTTTTGTGTTGCGAACATTGGAATTTGCATTCTACGCTCAGAGACAGGCATATTTCGTGACGCAAGATAACGGCGAATTTTTTGTACATCATCATCCGTTAAGAATACAGAAGCATGAAAAACAGGCACTTTAAATACTTGCGCGGATAAATCAACGGACGAAATAATAAAATCGACCTTATTTAACGTTTCTGGTTCAATTTCATAATATCCTTGTGTCGCAACAATTTTGATTCGTTCATCAAACTCACATTCAACTCGATTTTTTAGTAGCTGGGCACTGCCAAGCCCCGTTGCACAAATAATTAGCACTTTGGCTTTTTGTTCATTTTTTAATTTTTCAATCGAAGCTAAAAAGTGCAAAGTCAAGTAGCCCCACTCATCATCGTGAATCGTAAATTGATTAAGCTGAGGTAGCTGGCTAAGGTAGTTTTTAACTAATTCAAATAATTCTGGTGAATTAGCTTTAATTTCATTAAGTAATGGATTTTCTAATTTAATATTTTGTTGTAAACGAACGATCATCGGTTTTAAATGTTGAATAACGCCGTTTTTCAATTGTTCGTCATTTAAAAATAAATGCCCTGTCTGCTGCTCAATTTCGATTAATATATTAGTCACAGATAAATATAATTCGCAATCCACATCATTATGAGTAACATTTGATTTACTCATCAAATGTAAAGTTAAATACATTTGTTCTTGTTTGGGAAAACAAAAACCAATTACTTTTTCGACTCTATTGATAATTTTCTTAGCAACTTGATATTCCAATGTATTTTTTGTCGATTGTGGCATATCAAGATTTTGAATAGAAAGCCCTGATTGTAAACGTTTAATGCTGAGTGATAGATGTAACACGATATTTTGCATCATAACATCAGATAATTTTATCTTTGCCTCACGACATTCATCTAAAATAATAATGGTTAAGGAATCAAAGCTAATTACATCACTAAACTTGTTCAAATAAGTAAGGTGTTGTAAAAAATTAATTGATTCTTCATGAAAAAAATAACTTAAAATAAAATGCCTTTTAGCTTTTTCTTCGCCTTCAACATAAAATAAGGATCGGTTTTTTTTGACAGTAAGTCCATAAGGTTGAAGCTGGTGTTTGATTTCTAAAATATCTTTATTTAGTTGAGAAGAGCTAATAAATAATTGTTCTGATAACGCCTCTATATCAATTTTTTGGCTTTCTAATAATAATAGATTAAGAATATGGTGCTTTCTTTGACATGCTTCTCGGCAGTTTGCTTGCTCTTCGTTACGATCAAATAAATGATGTTCAATTAAAAATAGGTTGAAAGCCGTTCTATCTTTAATTTGTAATTGATAACCATAACCTTGTTTACTAACAATAGTTCCGCCATTGTTTTCAATCAACGGTTTTAAGTCCTTAAGGTAAGTACGAACAGTTCGATCTGATAATGATAATTCACTTGCCAGCAATGCGCTGCTTTTGAATAGATTTTTAGAGCGAACCATTAAACTAATTAGATCTCGTTGTTTGTTCTTAATCACAATCATCCGTACCTGTGACAGCTAAAACTAGGCTGTTAATCATAGTGTAGTTGCTCTGATATGTTAGATAAGCACACATCAAGCAAGTTAATAAGGCGCTGCCATGTCTGGTAATCTAATGACAACGCCAAGCCATTTTTCTAAAACAAAGGCTTATTTTGGGCTATTTGATATTGTCTTCGGTTAACTTAGCCAATTGCTCAATACCCGACGGTATAGGGATATAGGCCTGAAAAGGAATACTTACTACAGGCTTACCCACTTCATCACCCAAATTTTTCAACTTATCAAACATCATCATCGTTTGTGGACTGATTAAAAATAATGAGAAATCACTATTTTTAATCATATTGCTTCCTTCGGTTGCCGATACTGCATCAACCGAAATAGCTTTATCTTTACTAGCAAAATATTCTGTTACTTTTTTAGCCATTAATGATGATGACATTCCTGCTGCACAAATAATTAATGCTTTTTTCATGGTTTTTCCTCAACGCAATTATGATCCCTTAATAAAACTTTTATAGAGCTTCTGCTTTTATAGAGCTTCTATAAGTTTCTATAAAACTTCACCGTTTGAAGCAATGACATTCTTAAACCAAGCAAATGAATCTTTTCGGCTACGCTTTAAGGTTCCATTACCTTTATTATCTTTATCCACATAAATAAACCCATACCGTTTTTCCATTTCACCAGTGCCCGCCGAAACCAAATCAATACATCCCCAAGGGGTGTAGCCCATTAAATCAACGCCATCTTCTTCAACAGCAATCTTCATTTGTTTGATATGTTCTTTCAAATATTCAATACGATAAGTATCATGAATGCTACCATCTGCCTCGACTTTATCATATGCACCAAACCCATTTTCAACAATAAACAATGGCAATCGGTACATATCTGTTAACCAATTTAAGGTATAACGTAATCCTTCAGGATCAATTTGCCAGCCCCAATCAGATTTTTTAACGTATTGATTACCAATCAGATCCTTTTTTTCGTCATAGTTATAGCTGTTATCATTTTCCTTTTTCCTAATAGCATTGGACATGTAATAGCTAAAGCCAATATAGTCAACCGTGCCTTTAGTAAGTACTTCAAGATCCTGCGCTGTAATATCAAGCTCAAAACCATTGCGTTGCCAATATTTTTTAATATGATTTGGATACTCACCATGCACATGAACATCAGCAAAGAAGTATTTACGTTCCATCGCTTTTTGTGCCATCAAAATATCACCTGGTTTACAAGTTTCAGGGTAGATTGGTATTACCGCCAACATACATCCAATTTTAAAATCAGGGTTAATGGCATGACCGATTTGTACTGCTTTAGCACTAGCAACTAATTCATAATGGGCAGCTTGATACATAATCTGTTCGCGATTATCGCCTGCTTTATAGTAAATACCAGAATTAGTAAATGGTGCAAAATCTTCATTAAAATTAGCTTGATTATTAATTTCGTTAAAAGTCATCCAATATTTGACTTTATTTTTATAACGATCAAAACATACTTCAGCAAAGCGAACAAAAAAGTCGATCAATTGACGATTACGAAATCCGCCATATTCAGTGACAAGATAATAAGGCAACTCAAAATGAGAAAGGGTTACAACAGGCTCTATATTATATTTCAGACATTCATCAAATAGATCATCATAAAATTTTAAGCCCTCTTCATTAGGAGCAAGCTCATCTCCGTTTGGAAAGATACGTGTCCAAGCTATCGAAGTTCGAAAACATTTAAATCCCATTTCGGCAAATAGCTTAATATCTTCTTTATAGTGATGATAAAAATCAATTGCATCGTGGTTAGGATAATATTCTCCTTCAATAATGCCTTCGGTGATCTTACGATAACTTTTAGGCGACCCCACCGTCATCACATCAGCAACACTAATACCTTTACCACCCGCTTGCCAAGCCCCTTCTAATTGGTGAGCAGCAACTGCACCTCCCCACAAAAAATCTTTTGGTAACCCGTTATTTTTCATAATCAAATACCTACATTTATTAATAATTCAAATTTAGTATAAGAAGAAAAAAATAGAATTACTAACCAACTTTTTCCGTATTGATCAGGAAAAAGATAAATACATTGTGAAAAATTTTACTTAATAACATTATTAAACAATAATTTTATGCGACTAGTTACACACATTTAGTGTGTAACTAGCTTAGTGCATGATATCAAGAATATAGGCATGATGTGCCAGAGAGAAAAGCAAACTGGTCATGATAAAAATCAGTCAGAAAACTCATTGATTTTATTGAAGTTTTTATTTTAACAACAAATAACATTACTTCTTTTACTACAAACCTATCTTATGATGCAAGGCCCAATACATTAAATAAATACATTAAATGGGTAGTTTAATCCAGAAAAAACAATACAACCTTATAACGCATTTATATAGGTGGATGCTGCTAATATTTTGACTAGGATGAGATATTTTTTACAGGTGCATTTTGATACCAAATCCTTTTCTTACATAATTCACCCAATTCGGCATCTACTGTTATGACTTACTTTCTAAGCGCTGCCTGTCGCATTCTTGTTCCATAAGCTTGATAGTGATAATACCTCACCCACTTTAGCACTGAGCGCTTTGTTGTTTTTTCCAGATAAATTAGAATTAAGAATTAAATCGATCTCGTAGTATATCCATACTTTCCAGTAGCAAAAAGATAACATCATGGAAATAAACACTAATTAGGATAGCCTATCCAAGCAATAATTTTGTGGAATTTAATGATTTATCGAAATGCGACAAACACAGCTACACTAACTTTTAGCTATATAATTAGCTTTTCAATAAGCAATATATCATCACAAATTCTTTTCTGCTCAATCAATGAGAAAGGGTATATAGGTCAGTATATCGATAAAAATAGTAGATTTTCTCACTAATCGGGCAGAAAAAATTAAAGATGTTTAGTTTTATGGTTCAACTTAAATTATTTAGCAACCCAGTTACCCTCTTCATCTTTATGATAGGTCTTTTCAACAGCCGCCCAAGCTACTTTGAAGGCAATCGTTTCTGGATCACTATGATCACGCCTTTTGTGGGGATCTTGATATTCTTTTATTGCACTATTAAATGCTTCTTTAAAAATATCTTGCGCATGCGTTGGCAAAACATGACGCACAGAAGCTGGCAAATCATCACGAGTTTGATACGGCATATAGGTTTCCTCCATAAATTAATCTTTTATGGTTAAAAATTCCAAATAGCAATCGCAGACATCATTTGCAAAACAACTTATAAGCGTCAAATTTATGCCTTTTTAGAAAGAAACACAAGCATTATTAATAGCTAATAAACAGTATATTTTCTTTTCAGTTTTCCAAAATTAATATATAGCACTAAAATAAACACATATTTTATTGGAAAAAAATAAAAAAAAATGTAAAGTGTCAAATTATTAAACTAATAATAACATTAAGGAAAAAAGATGCAGAAAAAATTCTTAACAATATTTATTGCTGGGCTTTTAATGATTGGTTGCAATGATCAATCAGAAAGTAAAACCGCTCAGTCGACCACAGTTTCCGAAGCAAAAACTTCAGAAAAAACTTCAGAAAATACTTCACAACAAATAGCAGCAAAAGCGAATAAAGGTAATCTGTGGTTAAGTGTTTTTAACACCAATTTTACTTTAGCCGAGCAACAGTTAACAAACAGAGTTTCCTTGCCATCTACACTGATTAATCTTGATAAGGAAGTTGACAGATATTTAAAACAATTTCAAGACAAAAATGGTAACATCGATTACAATCGCATAAAAAATGATCCAATAAAACGTATAGGTCTTTTTGTCGGTTCCAATCCTTCTCCTGAAGATCTTGATGATTATAAGCAATTGATTAATAAATTAATAGCAATCAAACCAGAACTTCCCGAGCTTGATAATGCTGGCAAAGTCTTAGGTGATAAATTTGTTGAGTTAGGCTTAGCTTATGACAAAGCTGCTAAATATTATACAACGAATGAATATAAGTTAGATGAACTGGCTAAATTACCTGAACTATTCAACAATCTAGAAAATGCCTATAATCAATATATTGAAGCAGAAGATATTGCTTTTATCGCTTACGATAAATTATATAAAGAGATCCACGCATTTCAAAAAGCAGAAATTAAAAATCAAGGATTAATGCTTCACTACAATTGTATTGAATTCATAGATATATCTGAAGAAGTTGTAGCATTAATTAATCGAAATTTTGCTGAAAATAATGACTTTAAAAATCTTGATAAATCAATAATTGAACCAAAAATTGAACAACTAGAATCTATAGCCAATGAATTAATTGCCAATAAAGGCAAAACTGACTTGATCAAAAAACAAGCTTTGAACAATATTTATTATGATAAGTTTGCCGATACATTACCTCAATTGGTTAATCAAATGAAAGTTGTTTTAAAAGAGTTACAGACTGCCAAGATAGAAAATGAAGTCAAGTCTTTGAATGGTACACTTGACCATGTTATTGACCGCTATAATTCGGTAATCAATTAAAATTACGTTATAAACTAAGTTGGTGGTAATGCTGCACCACCAACTTTTAAGCGTTTGAGTGACTACAAGCGCTATTGATCAATATAATAGCCCAATATTAGCATCCTAAGTCGATTTGTTTACATCAACAACACAACGCCCCTTTATTTGCCCAGCTATCATTTTATTTGCTGCCTCAACACATTCAGTTAATGAAATTGTATTGCTAATATGCGATAGCAGTTTTTCATCTAGGTAATATGCCAATAAATTCCACGCAGCAATACGCTTATCATAACTCGCCATCACACTATCTATACCAGTTAATGTAACACCGCGTAAAATAAACGGTGCAACCGTTGTTGATAAATCTATACCTTGAGCAAGTCCACAACAAGTTACAATACCACCATATTGGGTTTGCGCACAAATATTGGCTAAAGTATGTGACCCAACAACATCCACAGCAGCTGACCATTGCTCTTTTTGTCATGGCTTACCTGTTTCTTTTAATGTTTGGCTATCAATGATATTAACTGCGCCAAGTTGACGTAAATAATACTCTTCATCAATTTTACTAGTCGATGCGGTAACTTGATACCCAAGTTTGGCCAGTAACGCAACGGCAATTGAGCCAACGCCACCTGTTGCACCTGTCACTAAAATCAGACCATCTTGTGGTTGTATACCAAAATCAATAATTCGTTGAACACAAAGTGCAGCAGTATAACCCGCTGTGCCAATAGCCATTGCCTGATGAGCGGTAAACTGATTGGGCAAAGGTATTAACCATTCAGACTTTAAATAAGCATATTGTGCCAAGCACCCCCAGTGAGTTTCACCGCACCCCCAACTATTTAAAATAACGAAATCACCAGACTAATAACGGCCACTTTGACACTCAAAAACCCTACCATCAATGCCCGGCACCATTGGCCATTGTCTAACAATAAGGCTTGTATTGGTCAATGCTAATGCATCTTTATAATTGATACTCGAATATTCAATTTGAACTAAAGTATCGCCTTGTTGTTGGCATAATTGCTATTTAGTGATAGTTTTTAGCGAATTTGAAAATCCATTAACCTCATCTTTTTCTAAAACAATAGCATTGAAAGGCATATATATTCCTTATTTTGTATTATGCGAATATAAATAATTTAATATTAACTCATAATAAATAGTCATATCACTAAAAGCAATAATTTGCCTTTTGATTAAAGAACTCAATTAACAAAAAAGCCTAATATCGATCAGGCTTAATTATCAATAGTCACTAAATTATAAATAAGTTATGAAAAAGAAGACATTTCCTTTCTTTTATCGCGTTTTAGTTTTGCCGAGACGGCACCAATAAAGACCACATCACTTGACGAGTTAAGTGCTGTTTCAACAGAATCTTGAACGACGCCAATCATAACACCAATAGCAACAACTTTCGCTGAAATATCATTCGGTATGCCAAACATACTACAAGCCACAGGAATAAGCAGTAAAGAGCCGCCCGCAACCCCTGATGCACCACAGGCACACACGCTAGAAACAATACAAAGTAATACAGCAGAAAATATATCAATATGTATATCCATTGAATATACCGTTGCTAATGTTAGCACTGTGATAGTAATGGCTGCGCCAGACATATTAATGGCAGCACCTAATGGCACAGCAACGGAATACGTATCCTCATCCATGTCTAATTTTCTACAAATTTCAATATTCACTGGAATATTTGCAGCAGAACTGCGAGTAAAAAAAGCAGGAATAGCACTATCTTTTAGTGATGTTAAAATCAATGGATATGGATTTTTTCGCATGACCAAAAATGCTAAAAGTGGATTAATAATCAGAGCTACGATGAACATACACGAAACTAACACTACCAATAAATGCGCATATTTTTTGAGTTCATCAAAACCAGTTTCAGCCAATGTAGAAGATACCAGGCCAAACACACCAATTGGCGCAAAGCGAATAATAATTTTAACGATAAACGAAATGGCTAAAGATAGATCGTGCATCATCGTTTTGGTTGTTTCACTCGAATGCCTTAACGCAATCCCAATACCTACACCCCAAACAATCAACCCAATATAATTAGCATCAACAAGTGCATTGACAGGATTGTCGACCATCTTATTCAATAACGTTGCTAATACCTCAATAATACTCCCTGGTGGCTCTACTTTGATTTGATCAATATCTGCCCCCAATGAAATTTTAGAAGGGAAAATAAAGCTAGCTACCGCTGCCAATAATGCTGCCATCATCATACCTGCAAAATAAAGTATAAGTAATGTGCCCATGTTGGCGCGTTTACCATGTTGATGATTAGATATTGAAGCAATAACTAAAATAAGTACCAAGATAGGAGCAACTGATTTGAGCGCGTTAATAAAAAGAACACCAATAAAGGACATATTTAATGCAACGTCTTTATAAAAATAGGCTAATGCAATACCTAAGGCTAAGCCTAAAATAATTTGTGGTATTAGCCCAATTTTAAAATAAAAACGAATCAAAGGATTAGTTGAGTGTGTCACAGTATTTTCTCGTTATATAAAACAGTCCTAAAACCTTAACATAATTTGACAACATTTTTATAGAGAACAGTTATCATCATAATGTTTTTTTATATAACAATTTGAATAATTACTAAATTTAATTATTTACAAATTAAACATGCTTTACATTACCAAATATATTTTTAATAAATAACTACATTACTTAATAAACTCAAGCAATTGTCTTGCTTTATTTACTGCCGTTGATTTTACTTTTGCATGGGCTATGTCGGCTAATCCTTGCCAATGGGAATCAGATTCAGAGAGATAACCACGCTTTGTTGCTTCTTGTAAATAAGGCACATAAATGAATGAAATATCTAAAATTCGATTGATCCAAGCAGGTATTTTTTCACCTCGTTTTGCTATTTTTCCTACAAACTTAATGCTCTCAATTAATACAGGGTAAAATACTGATAGTAAATTAGGCTTTTTTTCCAGTAATCGGATTAATTTAGCTGGGCTAAAATCGGGATAGTCAAGGAATAAGATAATTGCTTTACGCATGATATCAGCGTCAATGACGCCTTGTTCAACATTTTGTTCAAAAATTGAATTTGTGTGATAGGTATCACTATCTTGCGCTAATAATCCAATAATCACCATTACCAATGCGTTAGAAAAAATTAAGTTATTGGCATTTTTACAATTTTCCAACCAATATCGGCTCTTTTCAACAACCAGACATTGGCTCGCTTCACTCCAGTGTAACCAAACGCTTTCTGTTTGAGAATCAATGCAAAATTCTGAATGATTCAATGGCGCGGGATAAGCTTCGCATTGCCATTCGTTTTCTAAATCATAATACCAATCACCTTTAACAATCTGGAAAACTTGATTTGCTACATTAGGAAGTTTCAAAGTAAATAATAACGATTTAGACAAACGTTTAGAAAATTGAGAAGATGGGTTAATGACAGGTTTACTCACAGAAATAGAAACATTATCTTCAGGTACAACGCTAATTTTTTCCGTCTTTACCCATACTTGATCAAAATCATCAGGCGCCAGCATAGACACTTCTTGTTTTAAAGGCGCTGGTGCTATATTAGGGAGCTTGTCAACTATCGCTTGGGCTTTCTTTATTGCATTAGCACTACCTTTTTTACTGGCTAACATCCTGATGCCTAATAATTGTAATTGGCTTGCATCAGCTATACCCTGATCAACAGCATATTGAACTTCAGGTAAAAATTCAGCGATGGCATCGACCGTTTCAACAGTGCCTGATAACATTCTTAGCGCATTGCATGAAGCAATAATTAATTGATCGAAAATGGGCCAAACTACCGAAAGCATCCCTTGTTTTCCAATATCAGCTAATACAGCAACTAAACTTGCTATACGGGAAGGGGGCGAGCCTAAACGCTCCAATAGCAAAACATCGGCCACTCCAGGTATAAGCAATCCTCGTTGCCATGCTTGATTCACGGCTTGTGCTATATTACCAAGCACATGAGGGGAATGAGCTCGCTGTGCTGCTAAAAGTGTAATTGCTGAACGAGGGGGAAAAGGAGAGCGTTTTTTAACAAGTTGCTCAAACACAAAACCTTGATGATATGATTTGGCCCAATCAATATCGGAAGGTATAGCACTATCGCCCCATAAAGGAAAAATAGAAAAAAGCTCAGCAGTATACCAACTATTGCCTATTCGTTCTGGAAAATCACTTAATGATTGAGGAAGAAACGACACATCATTAATATTAGCATTTAACGCTAATTTTGGTTCAATCACGGGATCATTAAGATACTCTAAGATCAAAGCCTCGGCATTTTGCGACATTTTTTGCCCTGACGGCAAAGTGACAGTAATTTTTAGTTTACTAAGTTTTTCTTTCGTTGATGATTGTGTCGATACATCAAGACGAGTCAATGCTAAAAATAGATCCGCTTCTAATACATCAATATTTAATTGCTGATAAGTCTCTAATCGCTGACAAAGATCATCCACAGTTATTGACAGATCACTCATACTTGGCGTTGACAGTAAACAAGGGATTTTTCCTAAGTTTTTACAGACAATATAATCGCGCGCAGTTAATAAACAAGTAAAATTATCGTGATACGGGATCTCTTTGCCTTTGCGCCAATAAAATATAAAACCGAGTAACTCGTCAGCTCGCAATTTTACGCCGACTAAACTCGCTTTTGCGGCTTGAGGATCGTTATAAGCGATCGTATTGGCGACAGCTAAAAACCGTTCCATCACACAATCATGGGCAGATACGTCCCTTTTTACCAATTCAGAGGCTAGCTCTGTTAATATATCGGGTGAAATAGGCGCTAACTCGAAAGGTGGTAATTGCCAAAGCGATGGCGTTGGATGCCAAAGTTGCTTTAATGCCACTGGGCTAGCTTGCGTAAAATCACCATCAAGCTGCCACTGTGTAATTATTTTTCTGGTTAAAGCAACAATCGAGTCATCGGTTTGGGTAAGTAATAAAGTAAATAAAGGCATAAACCGATCAGCATTTTGGGGTATATTACGGTTGAGTGCTGTTTTTAACACCAATTTTTGCGTCGATTTTATTTTAGACGATAAACTGGCCGTCATCACTTCAACTAGTAATTCATCATCAACAAACGGAATTAAAACAGGTGCTAATCGATTAATCATCGCAGCCTCCCCCGTTGTTAGCAATGGAATTAAAGCAGATGCCCGTTGGCAAAATTCAGCATCAGTAATACCTAAACCATCAAGTGCATAAAGCCATGCTTTACGATCTACAGGGCGAGAGGCGATATCTAGGGCTAAAAAAAGAAGTTCTTTTGCTTGCTCATACTCAAGCCAACCTAATGCTACCCCTAAACTAAATAACTGAGTAAAAGATTGTGTTGCTGGTATATTTAACGCTATAGCAATATGAATGTGTTCAAAAAATCGGCGCTGACATTGCGCTAAATTTGGCGGGGTTTTATCGTAAAAATGCTTTACAATATCGTCACCCCGCATAGCAACGGCTGCGTACAAAGTCCAATTACTTATATAATTGGGATTTTCTGGAATCGCTAAATTTAATTGATCGACTAACTGAGCAACAAGATCTGTTGGTGCTGATGCTGATTGTACAAATTTCTGCGCATAATTCTCACCGCACGCCATAATAACGGGCAATAACAAAGAGGAATGGGCATAACGCACAAGCTTTAGTGCTCGGCTGGCTGATACCCCAATCCTAATAGCATACAACACTAAATATGCTTTATTACACTTAACATAGTCTTGTAGCTCGAAAGAGTCTCCCCTACGAACATATCCATCCCATTCGCCACTTTTTAATCCAGAAAGGGCAATTTTTTGCTGTTCCTTACTGCCTAACGGCTGTTGCAAAATATTATCTGGTGTAACATTATTCCAGTTTAATGAAGTAAAAATAGCTTCTGCTTTTTCTAAGTTAGCATTCATAAATATTTTCCTTAATTTGAACCGCTAAAATATGTTTGCAAGGTCCTTTTTTAAGCTGATGATTTAAATACCATGAGCAATTACATTGCGATACCATTTCATTATTCTGTCTAACTAAACGGACTTGATAATCTTCATCATTAGAATGAACAATCCAAGTGGTTTCATCAATCTGATCAATAAATTCAACTAGCTTATAGGCCGATTTTAAACGTGGGTTATCTTTTATGACTCGATTAGGATCTTCAGGCAATTGGCGATGAAAATAGCTTTTTTGATAGGCATCAAAACCAAGTTTGCCTGAAACAGCAAGGTAAGCCAACGCACTATCGATATTCCGAGCATCTAAATGAGTTTTTGAAGATAATTGCGCCGGATCAATCTGCGAATCAAATTGCAAAATAGATTGAACAAGTTGAACATTTTGTAATTGCTGTTTTGGCACAAGCGATTCAAGTAATGCTCCTTCACCTGAATACCCCTGCCATGGCTGAGCAGTTAAGCTTAAGGTAAGCCTTGCACCATCAAGAGCGACTTCAACCATACATGGCCCTTGTTCTCCGCTTTCCAATCGATAAAACGTTAAGCTTTTTATGTTGGTCATTAACCGCTTCAGTGCACTTAATCTATGTAAGCCAGAAATATAGACACTATTAATATCACCTTGAGACGCCAATTTAACGCCCGTATTAGATGGAACGACCCAACTTGCTTGTTGTTTGCTTGTTACTGCTGGCAATCTTGCAATAAAAGTTTGCGCATGAATTCCCGCTACAGTAAAAACAGCCGCCATTTTAGTATGAATTTCAGTAAGATTGCCAAGTGCTCGAATCCACCTATCGGGCATTTCAACTGGGCGCTCAACAACAGTTTTTATACTGATCACATCGTGATCTTGTTGTTGGATATGGCGCGTTGCTAAGCCTTGCTCACCAATATTGAGGTGAAGTTTATCCTTACTATTAACCTGATTTAGTGCTTGCCTTAAACCAAGGCCAATATCGACATTGGTTGTACCGCGTAATATTTGCCCATCGAAGCCTTGTTGTAATAAATCCAAACGAGCATAAACACTATTACAGGCAGAAAAAACCTCAGCTCTTAATTGATCCCCCTGAGCAGATAAAATAGGATCTCGCAAAGCCACTGGTACGGGTTTAAAATATCGGGTCGCAGTAATATCTGCTAATACAAGTAAACATCTAGCAAGAATTTGTGGATAAAGTGCGTAACCAGTAAAAAATTGAGGGTTATCAATAATCCCATTAGGTGTTAAGGCTGATGATAATGCTAAAGCTAAAGCCCCATTTGTTAACGTTGATTGCTGAGAAAACTTCAATATAAATTATCCTACATATGAACATAGACAAACTATCTGACGCAACGAGTATAAAATAAGCTTAATATATCGTCTATATTTGATTATTTCAGTGATTTTGATAAAAAACATGATTGTTTTTTCTGTTTAATCTATACAATTTCAGCAATGGCAACATCCGCATTGACATAGTTACCTTCTTTGATTATTTGTTTTAAAACACCATGTCGATGTGCTATAACTTGCACTTCCATTTTCATGGCTTCCATAATAGCAATCACATCCCCTGCATTTACCTTTTGATTATCGTTTATCACCCATTTAAAAAGGCTACCTGAGACAGGCGATGGGACAATTAACTCAGAAAGCGCCGCTTTGCCACAAGAAGGTGTAGCCAAATTAACATCTGTTTGCAAAGATAATCCAGCTAATAATTGTGCAGGTAAACCAAGTTTACAACGCTTACCATCAATTTCAATAAAAGTATGTGTAAGTATTTCTTCTTTTTGTGGTACTTGCCTTTTTGCTGACGCTATCGCGGTATCAAATTCAGTTTCGATCCAACGTGTATGCACGTTAAAATCATCACAAAAATCAGGGTGCTCAATGACCGCACGATCAAATGGTAATACACACGCAACGCCCTCAATTGAAAATTCCGCTAATGCACGCCGAGCTCTTGCTATAGCTTGCTGTCGGTTATTTCCAACAATAATAAGTTTTGCAATAAGTGAATCAAACATTGCAGGAATGGACGATCCCGCAACTACGCCACTGTCTAAGCGTACACCAGGACCTGTTGGCGCATCAAAACGCGTAATCGTTCCAGCTACGGGTAAAAAACCATTTGCCGCATCTTCAGCATTAATACGAAATTCAATAGCATGACCTCGTGATTTAGGCGTTTGAGTAATACTAAGTGGTAAGCCTTGAGCAATGCGTAGCTGTTCAATAACAAGATCAACACCGGTTGTTTCTTCTGTGACAGGGTGTTCAACTTGCAACCGAGTGTTGACTTCAAGAAAAGATAATTTGCCATCTTGGCTAAGTAAAAATTCAACTGTACCAACACCTACATAGTTTGCTTTGGTACAAATAGCAATTGAAGCTTGAATAATTTGTTGTTCTACATGCTCGGAGATAAAAGGTGCGGGTGATTCTTCAACTAATTTTTGATTGCGACGTTGCAATGAACAATCACGTGTTCCAACAACTACGACATTTCCTAACTTATCAGCAATAATTTGTGCTTCAATATGCCGAGGGTTATGTAAAAATTGTTCTAAAAAGCATTCTCCACGCCCAAATGCCGCTGTCGCTTCACGTACAGCGGAATGGTAAAGCTCTTCAACCTCGTCCTTATGCCAAGCAACTTTTAAGCCTCTACCACCCCCGCCAAAAGCAGCTTTAATCGCAATCGGTAAACCATGAGTATGAGCAAACTCAACCACTTCTTTAACATCTTGTACTGGCGCTTTTGTTCCAACCACTAAAGGAGCGCCAACTTGCAAAGCAAGCTGTCTGGCTTTCACTTTATCGCCCAGTATGTCAATCGTTTCTGGATTAGGACCAACCCATATTAAACCAGCTTCTTGTACTGATTTAGCAAATTCAACACGCTCTGATAAAAAACCATAACCAGGATGTACCATTGTGGCACCTGCTTTTTTTGCTATCGTAATGATTTTAGCAATATCAAGATAAGTTTCACTTGGTAGATTACCTAACAACCCATAAGCCTCATCAGCCATTTGCGCATGAAGTGCATCAATATCTGCATCGGCATAAACTGCGATAGACAAAAAACCCATATCACGACACGCTCGTATAATACGTACGGCAATCTCACCTCGGTTAGCAATCAATACTTTATGAGTTATTTTTTGACTACTTTCAGACATGATCAACATCACTCCCTTCAAATTCTTTAAATATCCCGATAGGATTAAATTTTATTCTAGCATTAACTGGAATTTGACCGGCTAAATCTAAATGATAATTACACACAGCGCCAATAACAGGATATCCCCCAGTTAATGGGTGATCATTTAAAAATAGCACGGGTTGCCCATTAGCAGGAATTTGTATTGCACCAACACAAGTTCCTTCGCTTGGTAATTCTTGTTGCTTGTCACGACTTAAAGCTATGTCACCAGATAAGCGTAAACCAATGCGATTAGAGGCTGGTGTAACCTGCCATAGTTGCGAAGAAAGTAATTCTACGGCTTGCTTAGTAAACCAGTCAGTGCGCGGCCCAAGCACAATATCTAATACAATAACATCATCACAAGTAGGATAGCGCATAGCGGGGGTTTCCATTAATGACACCGCATTTAAGTTTTGATTGTGCTTAATAGCTAGCGTTTGACCAACATTAAGCGGTGATGGCCCAACTTGCGCAAGAGTATCATAAGAACAACTTGTTAAAATAGGCGATAGCTGAAAACCACCGCGTACAGCAAAATAACTACGTACACCACATTTTGCGCTGCCTAAGCTAATAATATCACCGGTTTCCAATTGGATCGGTTGATACATTGCAGCATGATACATTTCACCCGCTGATGTTGTAATACTTATTTCACATTCAGCCCCTGTGACGGCAACTAACATACTACGATTTATCTGTGCTTTAAACCCACCTTGCGTAATTTCTAATACGGCTTCATTAATTGGATTTCCTAAAATACGATTGCTACTGTGCAGAGCTCCCTTATCCATGGCGCCAGACTCAGAAATACCTAACGCTGCCTGACCAATTCTACCCTTATCTTGTATGAGTGTTTGTAATCCCGTTGCTAATATTTTAATATCTTGTTGTTGGCTAATGCTTTTATTGGCTTTTTTAGCAGCCGGTAAATAATATTTTTTAGATGACTTACTAGCATCAATGAAATTAACGCGGTTACCCGGCTTCAATAACGCAGGTTGATCACGGTTTAAGTCCCACACTGCTGTATCAGTTGTTCCAATAAGTTGCCAACCACCAGGGCTTGCTTGGGGATAAACACTGCTAAATTCACCCGCTAATGCAACAGAGCCAGCAGGAATACGAACTCTTGGTGATTGACGGCGTGGCACGTTAAGTTCAGCATTTTTAGCTACCATATAAGCAAAGCCTGGAGCAAAACCACAAAAAGCCACTTGATATTCATTATTGGTATGTCTGGCAATGACTTCACTAACGGTTATCCCTAGATATTCAGCCACTTGGGATAAATCCTCGCCATTATACCTAACTGGTATTATGATCAATTCGCCAGATTGCATTACATGTTCTGCAATATCCAATTGAGCAATATGCTTAGCAAGCGTATTAGCATCAGTCACAATGGGGTTATAACGAATTAATATCGTGCGTGCAGCGGGGATTATTTCTTCTATATTCCAATGTGGAATAACATGTTGAAGTGCATCAGTCAACGCCATTGTTTGTTCAAGGCTTTTGAGTTCAACAATAAGCGCATCAAGATTAACGGGTAAAAATCTCATTAAGCACCTCTATACATAGATCAAGTCCTAATTACCAAATATATAAATTTTATTTTGTTATATCATGTTAAAAGATACATTTATAGCCAACTTAAGCAGCAACCTTCTTGGCAAATGGGGTTATTATGATGCCATTTTGTTGTAATTTCTCCCGTACTTTTTGTGCCATAGCTAAGGCTCCAGCACTATCGCCATGCACACAAATTGATTCAGCATTAATATCCACAAACTGCCCTTCTACAGAGATAACTCCCCCATCATTAACAAGCTGTAGCATACGCTCAGCTACTAAATCAGGATCGTGTAATACAGCACCAGCTTCTTTGCGAGAAACTAATGTTCCATCAGCACAGTACGCTCTATCAGCAAAAGCTTCAGCAACTACACACAAACCACTTTCTTTAGCCCATCCAATGAGTGGTGATCCAGCAAGAGCAACCAAAATCAACGAAGGGTCCATAAGGCAAATCGCATTAATTACCGCCATTGCCTGACGTTTATCATGTGCTATAGTATTATATAATGCGCCGTGTGGTTTCACATACCGAACGTTGGTACCAATCGATTTTGCTAATCCTTTAAGTGCACCAATTTGATAAATTACATCAGCGCTTAGCTCATCGGTGGCAATGTCCATATTACGGCGACCAAAACCAACTAAGTCAGGATAACCGACATGGGCTCCCACCGTCACATTATTCGCCTTAGCGGCTTTTAAGGTTTTTAAAATACCCTCTGGCGAACCAGCATGAAACCCACAAGCAATATTAGCACTACTAACAACATTTAGTATTGCCTCGTCATTGCCCATTTTCCATTGTCCAAAACTTTCGCCAAGATCACTATTTAAATCAATAAATTTAGTTATTGTCATATTGTCCTTCTATTTTAAATAGTTAAAGATAGTGGCTACAGACATCGCCCCCATATACCAAGTAATGGCACAGACAATCAGACCTGACCACAATAACCATCTAGGATAATGATAGCCTGACATAAGATCGGCACGCTTCCAACCAATATAAATAAAGATAGTTAAACCAATTGGCAATACTAGACCATTAAAACCACCGGCAAAAACCAATAATGATACAGGTGCGGTTCCCATTGCTAAATAAATAGCCAGAGAAGCCATAATAAAAATAGTGGTTGCAAATTGGCGTTGCTTTTCAGTAATAGAACGCCTAAAAGGAGTAATAAAAGTCATTGAGGTATAAGCAGCACCAATAATACTAGTTATTGCAGCAGCCCATAAAATTAATCCAAAAATCCGTAATCCTAATTCACCCAAAGCTGCCTGAAAGGCTTGCGATGCAGGATTGGCAGCATAACTTGAAATATCAATAGTGACACCACTTGCTACCACGCCTAAAATGGCTAAAAATAAGATATAACGCATCAAACCCACAACTATAATTCCTTTTGTTGCTGCGCCTGAAACATATTTAATATGCTGAGCGCCAACCATCCCTTTATCAAGTAAACGGTGAGCTCCAGCATAAGAGATATAACCACCAACCGTACCACCAACAATGGTCGTAATTGAGGCAAAATCAATATTGCTTGGAAAAACGGTTTCTTTTAAAGCTTGTCCAATTGGTGGATGTGATGCAAATACCACAAATAAGGTCAAAATAATCATCAACAAACCAAAACCAATCATTAAGCGATCAATAAAATTACTGGCTTTGCGTGATGAAAATATATAAACCGCTACTAATGCGCTGATTGCACCACCCCACTTAGGATCAAGCCCAACAAGTGCATTTAAACCTAAGCCTGCACCCGCTATATTACCAATATTAAACACCAACCCACCAAATATGATCAGTACTGCGAGTACATAACCACTGAATGGAATAGTCGCATTAGCAATATCCGAAGAGTTCATTTTAGTTAATGCAACAATTCGCCAAATATTTTGTTGAACAACAAAGTCGATAATAATAGAGGCTAAAATACCAAAACCAAAAGCAGTGCCAAGGGTAACAGTAAAAGTCGCTGTTTGAGTAATAAAACCTGGGCCAATTGCTGAAGTTGCCATTAAAAAAATAGCACTGATTAACGAAGCTCGCCGATTTTTAACAAAAGCAACGGCGCTACTGCTATGATCTTGATCTTTCATGTGCTTATCTCCTTTTAATTTGTTTTTTTTAATTATCGACACGGCCACCCTATTTACGAATTTTTACTACTTTTGTAAGTAATGCAAACATTATGCCATAGGCTAACAACATCTATTAATAACAAGAATGGTTCCTATAATTACTGTTTTCGAGTAAAAAAACTAATTAAAAATAATTATAATTACCTACCACCAAGGAATGATAAGCGAATAATTAACACACAATAACGCTAATTTGCACCAAAATGAACATTAATAACTTAATTTAGTGCATCTTGCGTTAGTAAAAGTTAGTAAAATTTTCTATCTTGGTATGTGATACCCAACTTTTATTAGTTTTATTCATTATTGATAAAATCCTTAATCAGATAATTCTCCATATAACTTTAAGTTATAACCATGTGAATATTTGCTATTTATTCATTTGATTCTTTATTGATAGACTTTAAACGTAGATAAAAACCTTTATAGTGGAGAATCAAGATGAAATTATTAACCAAATTACTTACGGCTATTACCTTAATAAGCACACTATTAGGTACCAGTTCTGCCTACGCAGATCGGCTTGATGATATTGAAAAACGAGGCGAAATCAAAATAGCGGTATTTGATAGTAACCCGCCGTTTGGGTACATTGATGAAAAGACCAATAAAATTACAGGACTTGATGTTGATTATGCTAACGAGATAGCCAAAGGGTTAAACGTTAACGTTAAGCTAATCCCAACTAATCCCGCTAATAGAATTCCGTTATTGACATCAAAAAAAGCTGATTTAATTGTCGCTAATTTTACCATTACTGATGAAAGAACAAAAACAGTTGATTTTAGTCTGCCTTATTTTGCGACTGGTCAAAAATTTGTAGCAAAAAAGGGGGTATTAAAATCAGCTGACGATTTGAAAAATCTTCGTATTGGTGCTGATAAAGGTACAGTTATGGAAATTACATTACGTGAAAAATATCCAACGGCTAAGGTGATTTCTTATGATGATACGCCATTTGCATTTGCAGCATTACGTAATGGTGTTGTGCAGGCAATCACTCAAGATGATGCAAAATTAATTGGCTTATTAGCCAATTTACCTGAAGAGCAACGAGCAGCATTTGAAATTTCACCATTTAGTATTACTGAAGAATATCAAGCTGTTGGTATACCAAAAGGGGAAACTCGTTTAAAAGATAAAGTAAATCAAATTTTGTTAACGCTTGAAAAAAATGGCGAAGCATTAACAATTCATAACCGTTGGTTTGGACCTGAAACAACATCGGCTATGCCTCGTGGTGATTTTAAAATAGGTAAAGGTCAGTAGTTATGTACGAGCAATTACTTGAACCACGTTATTTGTGGTGGTTATGGGATGGTTTTTTAGTTACGTTGGCTATTTCATTGCTTACCATTATTTTTTCAACATTACTGGGTTTTTTACTAGTTATTGCTCAACAAAGTCGAATTAAAATCATTCAAATAATCGTAATGGGGTATAGCGCAATTTTTCGTTATTCTCCGTTACTACCTCAACTCTTTTTTTGGTATTTTGGGGTAGGTAGTTTATTGCCAGTCGAATTTAAATTATGGTTATTTGAAGAACCACAAATTCAATTGTTCTTTTTTTCAGTGAAAATGCCATCATTTGAATTCATCATAGGCTCAATTAGTTTAACTTGTTATTCCTGTACTTTTATTGCCGAAGAGTTTAGAGCTGGTATTGCTGGAGTTAGAGGAGCGCAAGGGCAAGCCGCATTAGCATTGGGTTTAAGTTGGTGGCAAAGTATGCGTTTTATTATTTTACCACAAAGTTTTCGCATTGCTTTTCCACCTTTAATTGGTCAGTACATGAATATTATTAAAAATTCGTCATTAACTATGGCTATTGGTGTGTTAGAACTTTCTTATGTCTCGCGCCAAATCGAAACTGAATCATTAAAAACCTTTCAAGATTTTGCTATTGCAACTTTACTTTATATTATAACGATAGTAATAGTTGGAACTTTAGGCAATATTTATCAAACAAAACAATTGCAAACAGGTAGGGTGTAATTATTTATGGGCTTTAAAGGATTTGAAGTTATTTGGCATAATTTAGGTTACTTAATGTGGGGAAATTTCCCTGGAGGTATTTTCTTAACATTATTAATAAGTATTATCGCTATCTTGTTTTCAACAATTTTAGGTATTTTGGCAGGGGTAGGATTAACGGTTTTAAAAGGAATTTTACATAATTTATTAATTAGTGTGCTTAGTTTTTTTAGAGCTATTCCGGTTATTATGCTTATATTTTGGAGTTACTTTCTGTTACCTATGGTGCTTCATGTTGATATACCAGCAATTGCAACCGTGATATTTGCTCTATCTTTAATAGGTGCTGCATACATTGGTCATTCCGTTCATGCCGGCATGATTGCGGTGGCTAAAGAGCAATGGCAAGCAGCGTTTTCATTAGGTTTAACTAAACAACAGGTGATTATATTTATTATATTACCTCAAGCCGTTAAAATGATGTTACCGTCTTTTGTTAACCAATGGGTATCACTTATTAAAGATACTTCTTTGGCTTATATTGTCGGGGTGGCTGAATTTACTTTTGTTGCAACACAAATTAATAATCGTAGTATGGTCTATCCAACCGAAATCTTTTTATTTGTCATTGTAGTTTATTTTATTATTTGTGCCACACTTGATCTTGCGGCTTCGATTTTACCAAAATACTTATTATGCTTTTTTAAATAATACATTATCTATTTTCTATCCTTATTTCTTAATTGTTTTTTTATTTTAAGGTTGCCTTAAGGTTTTTGCGTTAAATTATTACTAGGTTAAATAGATCTAGAAAATAGTTTATTTGCATAATTTACAAGCAACCTTTTATTTTTGATTAACGAGTCAAAATATAAATTCCAATTATTTTTATGTGACATGTTTTGGATATTCAATTGTCATTAGGGGTTATTGTTGGATTTATTGTGAGCCTCATATCCGCATGTTTAATTAAAAGCTTGGGATAAATATTCATAAATTTCTTAATCGATTGTCGCTTTATTGGACTAAATAAACAGATTTAGCAATGTAAAGCCCAATATAAAATAAATTATTGCGCATGTTCAATAATGCTAAAATCGGTATTAAGGTAATGAACAATGAAGATATTAATTGTTGAAGATGATAGTTTGTTACAAAAAGGTCTATACGGCGGTATAACTTCAAACGGTTATGTCTGTGAAGTTGCACAAAATGGTAATCAAGCTGAACAATATATCCAATTTGGACAATTTAGCTTAATCATTTTGGATTTAGGGCTACCTGATTGTGATGGACTTGAATTGCTAATGCATTGGCGAAAAAATGGTATTACAACACCAGTTTTGATTTTGACGGCACGAGATACAAGACTACTAACACGTAATTTAGTTGAAAATAGTTATCAATACAGCCCCAATGAGACTAAAATCTTGGTAAGTTGCAATAAGGATAAAAAAGACATCCTTATCACTGTACAAGACCAAGGTAACGGCATTGATGAATCTAAAAGCGAAAAGCTAACCCAAACCTTTTTTCGTATGGCTCGCAAACATAATGGTATAGGGCTTGGTTTAAGTATTGTTAATCGTATTGCTAAATTACATCAAAGCCTATTTACCTTAAAAAATAGAACAGATAATGCAAAAGGTGTTATTGCAGAATTCAGGATGACTGCTTCACTTCATCAACTAAACGAGTAATTAATCGATTATCGCTATTCTCTTTAACAATTGAGTTTAAAAAACGTTGCCAAGTTCGTTCAATTTTCGCTTTAGCAAAAAAAGAAATGTAATTAGCAATAGGGATAAGCGTCGAATTACCAATATTATCAATAATAATCAAACGACTTTTATCAGCACTTAAGTGCTGAAACAAGATATTCTTGCTTTTTATTGTCATAGTAATAATACGGTTTTTTAATAAAGCCGATTTTAAATTTTTTAATGAAATAACTAAATCAGCATAATATTGTTGTGTTAACTTTTCATCAGAAAGGTATTTTTCAAGTGATGTCGCTGTTTTTCCATCGTAATCACGGATAAGTTCAAAAACATGACCTTGACCATAATTGGTTAACACCGAGCCATAATATTTAGCTAACGCTTCAAATGAAATATTGCGCCTGATCAGATGTTTATAATAGGCAATTTCGCGGTTAGTTTCCTCTTCGGCACCATCATTATAATTTACTTTAATACACTTATTAAGATCACTAGGATGATGATAACATTTACGATGCAATCCTTTGTTAATATAATCTTTTTCTGAAAGTTGAATAGTTTTGTTCATTTGTATAAATATTGTGTTATTTAATGTTGATTTTAAGTTTATCAGTAAGGCTTCTTTCTCGCCATGATTTTTTATTTTTACTCTAGCGCTTTTATATTATTTCTGTATAATATCGCCACCCACGTTACGACAACGTTTTTCCCAATGTTGTTTTAGGTTGTGAGCATTAATATAACCACTCGAAGGGGTGTGTTGATTAATAGTAACAATCAAAAAGTGTAAATAAATCAACTGATTTATTAACGTGAGATTAATTAAAAATTGGATAATTACGAATGAGTACTTTTTCAGCTAAACCAGAAACAGTTAAACGCGACTGGTACGTTGTTGATGCAGCAGGTAAAACGTTAGGTCGTTTAGCTACTGAAATCGCAAGCCGTTTGCGTGGTAAACACAAAGCAGAATACACACCACATGTTGATACAGGTGATTATATTATCGTTATCAATGCAGAAAAAGTTGCTGTAACAGGCAAAAAACGCACTGATAAGATCTATTATCGTCACACGGGTTACATCGGTGGGCTAAAAGAAGCGACTTTTAAAGAAATGATTGAACGTCATCCTGAACAAGTCATCGAGATTGCTGTAAAAGGCATGTTACCGAAAGGTCCTCTTGGTCGTGCAATGTACCGTAAACTAAAAGTTTATGCTGGTAATGAGCACAATCATGCGGCACAACAACCGCAAGTATTAGATATTTAAGGGGATAGAAGATGGCTGATAATCAATATTACGGTACAGGTCGCCGCAAAAGTTCTGCTGCTCGTGTATTTATCAAACCAGGTAGTGGTAACATCGTTATTAACAAACGTTCATTAGAGCAATACTTTGGTCGTGACACAGCTCGTATGGTTGTTATGCAACCGTTAGAGTTAGTTGAAATGACTGACAAACTTGATCTTTACATCACTGTTAAAGGTGGTGGTATTTCAGGTCAAGCTGGTGCAATTCGTCACGGTATTACTCGTGCATTAATGGAGTATGACGAAACTTTACGCTCAGCGTTACGTCAAGCAGGTTTTGTTACTCGTGATGCTCGTCAAGTTGAACGTAAAAAAGTGGGTCTACGCAAAGCGCGTCGTCGTCCACAATTCAGCAAGCGTTAATACAACTTTACAAAAGTTCTCAAAACCCGGCCAAGGCTGGGTTTTTTTTCGTAAATACATCCACATAACTAAAAACACTATTTTCATTGGAATTAACTTATATAGTAAAAATCATTTTCTACTAAAACGTATATACCATCTGATATTTTATTGCCATAAAACAGTTTCTTAAAATAAAGATAACAATAAAATTCATTTTTTTAACAAATTTGTTATTCAATTTGTTAGAATAGTAATCAATGAAGCTTATTTTAATTTTTCATATTTGGAGTGAATATGGTTGTTGCTGTTAATAAACGTTCTGTGATGACATTATTTTGTGATACAACAGATATTTACGGGCATCAGATTCGTTTTGTGCTGGCAGAAAAAGGGGTAACTGCGGAAATTGAGTTTGTAACGGCAGATAATTTACCTCAAGAATTATTGGATCTTAATCCATATGGTTCAATCCCAACATTAATTGATCGCGATCTAACGTTATATGAACCACATATAGCATTAGAATATCTTGATGAACGTTTTCCCCACCCACCATTAATGCCTGTTTATCCTATTGTTCGTGCTAACTCTCGATTAACAATGTATCGCATCAAAAAAGAGTGGTATAGTGCTTATGAAACTATTGTTAATGATCCTAGTAGTAATGAAGCACAGCTTGCACGTAAAAATTTACTTGATGATCTTGTTTCTATTTCGGTCATATTTAAAGAAAAGCCTTATTTTATGAGTGATGATTTTACGTTAAGTGATTGCTATTTTGCTCCATTATTATGGCGTTTACCGATGCTTGGTATTGAGTTACCTAAAGTTGCTGAAAAAAATTATTTGGCATATATGGCACGAATTTTTGAACGACCAGCTTTCATTAATTCATTAACAGAAGACGAAAAAAAGATAAGATCATAATAATAATTTTATCTGACTTATAATAATCGTAAACAAGGTGGCTTTTTATGGAACTTGAGCAAATGACTCCTCGCCGGCCTTATTTATTTAGGGCTTTTTATGACTGGATTTTAGATAATGAATTAACACCTTATATTGTGGTTAATACTTCGAAATATGGTGTGATAGTTCCTCAAGAGTTCATTCAAAATAATCAAATTGTATTAAATATTGCTCCTCATTCTGTAGGTCAATATTGTGCAACGAACGAACAAGTAGAATTTAATGCTCGTTTTTCGGGTGTCCCTCAACACATTGTTGTACCGATGGCGGCTATTGAAGCAATTTATGCGCGTGAAAATGGCATTGGTATGGGATTTGAAGATGAACCGCAGTATCATCAAGACCAATGCGAAACTCCACCTCAACACCCGAAACCAAAAACTAATCCATTTCGTGTTGTAAAATAGCTATTTTATTTGTTATTACGCCCATGCACATATTAGTAAATGGGCGACATAATATTAATTAGTGTAAAAATATCACTACATTTAACTAAATTGATTCTACTACTTTTTGGCTGTACTATTTTAGGGGGTAGTTACAAGAGCTTAATCTTAGCGTAAAGAATATACAGAGCTAAATAAATGCCCCCCCAAAAAAGCTATCCATCAAAGTGTAATTATTCGGGGGGGGGGAGAACAATAAGTAATTATTAGAATACTGTTTTAAATAGTGTAATTGACGTTAAAAAATAACTTCCGCTAATTGCTAGACCATAAGGTAATGTGACTCCTGCTTTTGGTTTTTTAATATATTTATATATTATTGCTATAATTGCAATCGGCAGCCCAAGTAATGTAATTAGCGCTAAAAAACCCCAAACATCATTCGGTGGAATAGATATCAAGAGTGCTGTAATTAATTTTATATCTCCTGCTCCAACTAATCGGCAATAAAACATAAATAGACCACAAATCAAAAATATTCCTGATGCTTTATAATTTAGTTGGCCTGCACCAAAAATAAAATTCAAAATAGCGAGGATGAATATTATACAAACAATATAATTTGATATTATTCTGCGTGTTAAATCAGTATAACACGCCACTAATAAACATCCCCAAATTGTTAAAATAATAACATCATTAATTAATAGTTGATTCATCATTATTACTGCACTTGCCCTGGAATATAATCATTACCATAAACTCTTTTCATCTCATCAGTAAGAAATTCCATTTCCAATCCTGGCCAATCTCGTCTTCTATTACTATTAGGACTAAATTTTTTACCCGAACCGTAACCAACACCAAAAACTTGTCCTTTTTCATTCCAATAAAAAAAGTGTTGATGACCAACATCTATTTTGGTCAAAGGCCCATGAATATTATCTCTAATTGTCGGATGTGCCCCATATAATATATTTTTATAAAGTCCTAATCTATGTCCCCATGTCACTAATTTATTATCATTAGTGATAGCAACACAACCACGAAAACGGCAGAAAAGTGAGTGAATATGTTCTGTAACCAACGTTGGGACAGGATGCGTAGAGCCTTTAACTTCTCTTTTTGCATTTTCCTCATCTAACTCTTCTGGTGTTAACTCTTTATTATAGTCATCTTGGTCATCTTCAATTTCATCATTATTTTCATCCAAATCATCACCTTCTCCGTCATCATTATCTTCTGGTAATTCTTCATCTTCTTCATATGGACCTTGAATACCTAAGCGACTAGATTTTCCCATACCATAAACTCTGCCATTATCAAGCAAAATCATAGTATAAGCACTTCCACCACCAATATACAAAATCTGTTTACCACTAGAAAAATGAGGTATACCCGCTCTCAGGTTCTGTGTAATAACTTTAGGTTTAGCTTGAAATCTCTCTCTGCCGACTAGCTTTTCACCAAAAGCACCACGATCTCCGTCTCCCCAAGCGAACACCTCCCCGTCTTCACTAATGGCATAACCACTATCATAGCCAGCGCCAATTTTTACTATCTTTTTACCATCAAATCCAGTAATTTTTGTAAGTGTAACTTTAGAAGAACGAGTACCCGTTCCCGCTTGACCATGAGGATTCCTTCCCCAAGAATATACATCCCCACTTCTTGTCAAAGCGAAAGAGTTATATCTTCCACACGCAATTTCAATAACATCTTGATCCTGCAAAACAGGAACAGGTTGATTGACATATGTGTCATCTTTCCGCCCATCCTTTTGTTGACCGCCTGTAGCTTCATGGTGTAAGTTTCTACCCCACCCCCAAACATCACCACGATCATCAAGAGCAATAATATGATATTTACCCGCAGCGACTTGAGTAATAGATAGCCCAGCTCGAACAAAAGTATGAACCCTAGCGGGCGGACGGTCACGACGAACATGAGTAACCCCATTACCTTGTTGTCCTGTATATCTGTAACCCCAAACCCAAAGATCGCCATTTTCTATAGTTAGACCTGTTTTCCTTAAACCAGTTCTTGCAATTGGATCTGCTTCTGACGTATTCAGAAAAACTAATGCATCTGTACGTTTATCTCTTGATTGTCCATTATCCGCTAACAATGGGAAACATATGCAGGTCATAAATAACATAATGATTTTTGTAATTCTCATTTTTGGTAACTCCTATTCATCATTATTTTGCTTACTCACTTTTATTAATAAAGTTACCTGTCTCTACCTCAATAATTCTATTTATTGCATCAAATAATGACTGGTAATCTCGAGCTTCAAATAGATAATTTTTATTATTTTTCATACACTTAGTAAACCACTTGCCGTACATAGCCTCATATTCTGCATCAGTTGTCAAGTTACTAGCGTTAGGATCTAATTTTATATAATAAATAGCGGCTGCATTAGCAGGCTTTTTAATATAACCTTTATTATAGTTTTCCTTAGATGTTAAACCTTCTGTTATACTCTGGCAAACATTACCATCTAAAAAATCATCTCTAAGTTGATCCGCACCTTTGTCATCTTTGCCATCAGTAATAATAATCATAATTTTATTATTAGAGCTTTCTTTAGCCATCACAGGGACCGTTCTCAGTAAAGCAGTCATAGTATCCGTTCCACCGCCAGGCTGCCAAGTTACATTATTATCACTAATAAATTCTCGAAGCTCTCTATTGTGAGCTTTATGATCTTCATTATCATCACTTAAAGGGACTAAATGAGGTAATGCTTTAAAATTTCTAACATGGTTTGCTGCTTCAGCAAACCTTTCCGAATCTGACATATTAATCATTTTTTTACTCATGACACCATTACTGTATAAAGGCGATTGACACATCCCTTGAAATGGAGAAAAACTAGTCATGGTAGGCGATATAATACGGTTAAACGTTATTATATTCTGATTCATTCTAGTAAATAATGACTCGATAGTTCCATCGACATCAACTGTCTTAGTGTTGGCAAATGAACTGTGCACATCATCATAGTCACCAGAAAACATATAATCATATAATTGAACTATTTTAGCATATTGTCTCTCAACTTTTCTTCTGTTTCGAAGGGATAATGGGTAGTCATCAGGGGCTTTCTTATTGCAAGCATATCGAGAAGATCCCATATTAACCTGTTCAATATTATGCCTATATTCACAAAGGTTTTTATCTACTAAATCACTATCACTATGAGCACCTACCGCAGGACCGATGATTTTTGAATAATAAAGATAATAATAATAATCCAGATAGTAATATACTGTATTTTTGTTAAATCTATTGAAATAGTTATAGGTTAAATAATCATCAATTAGATTTACTTTTTTCAACTTACTCCATTTTGGATATGCGATATTTTTATTTGCCCAGAAATTATAGTCAATTGAATCGTAAGGCGCCTGCATTTTGTACATAACCGAGCACGAGTAACCTTCACCATCAGCTGGATTGTTAACGTTTGTTAAAACAGGGACACCAATATCATAAGGAACCAAAGCAAAATTATATATGGGATACTCTTCAAATCTGCTAATAGCGTCTCCTATTGCCTTTCTCATATAATTAAGGCGCCGTGTATCACTATTTCTAACAACTGAAGTATAATCATTACATTGTGTATTACTGTACTCACATGTTGCTGAACCTGAAAAATCACTAATAAACGCAATAGCAACTGTATCACCAACATCATATTTTTGAGTATTGCCATAGCTTTCCGTTTTATTACTTACAGAAATCGCTTCACTTTTCCTATTGGCAGTGTAATCGTTACGAGTAATTAAAGAATTAAAAATTTGATTATAGGCAATATCATATTCTTTTTTATCTGCTTTATATTCTATTTTTATATTAGCACCATCTAATTTATCACTACTAATTTTTTGATGAACAAAATAATTAATATAATTCAATGCCATTTGCTGATTTTGTTCAAGTGCTGTCT
>NZ_LZGX01000037.1:0-44896 GCF_001690825.1 Gilliamella sp. Fer1-1 | reverse complement strand
TGCCACTGACTTGTGGCCAGCGTATGGGCGCGGGGCGATAAGGTTTTAAGGCTTGATAGGGAATGGCGGTAAAGGTGAGTGCATAGGCATCGGTACGGTTACCTTGTCCTTGCACACTTAAAATAAGGATACCGTCATTAATATTCGTCAGCGGACTGCCGTTGATATTAATCCATTGACCGGGGGCAAGGTTATAGTGATTACTCTTACCTTTAATGATAATTTGCTGGCTAATCGCCTGCTCATGGCGAATACGTGCATACCACTGACCACTTTCAATCTGATTATCGTTTTGATTATCGTTATACTGGTTACTACCATTAGGATTACCATGGTTACCAACGCCATTGTTATTTGTGTTACTCGTTTGCGAGTTATCTTGTCCGTTGCTATTTAAGCCTTTATAATGCTCGGCATAACGGTAATCCTTGCCATAGGTGGTGAGGACTTTGGGTTGGGTATTTATTTCGCTCTGTAAGTCGGCTAGGGCATCACGGTAGTTATAGTCTTGAACGGTCACTGAGGCCGGTACCATTTCGCTATGTAAGGTGATATCCCAAACACTTTCCACACCCGTATCGGCCATACCACTCGGCGGTTTATAGTCGATATTGGCCACTTGCGCATAGCCTTGTTCATAATCACTTAACACCATCACATCACAATCATGTTCGGCATGGGTTTCAAAGCGGAACCAGATACCGACATCAGCCAATAAGCGTTGAATAAATTCCAGGTCGCTTTCTTGCCACTGGGTGATAAACTCCCGTTCAGGATAACTATCTTTGAGCGCTAACCGGTAATCAATGCCGGTAAAGCCGTGGCTGCGTAGCACTTCTTCAACCACACTGACCACGCTTTGATTTTGAAATATGGCACTATTTTTCCCCACGGCCAACCGTGCTAAGCACGAAGATAACACGACTTGGTAATGAGCTTCATCTTTATTGACCGATAGCTGGCTAAATTCGGTGATCACCCCATACAAGGTACGTTTATTCGTGACGGCGGGCAAGTCGCTTAGTGAACGAATAGCGGAAGTTAATGGTTTGTTAATAACAGGATTAAAGAAGAAAGTCGATTTTTGATTAAGAAACGCATCGGGCAATAAGGTTTTATCAGGACTGGTAAAGGTAACGACATAACGCCAAGGTTGATTTAACTGCTCATCACCGTCAACATGCAAAACTGAAATTGGTGCGGTCAGCCCGTCAACGGTTAAGGTATAGCGGTTGTGACTAACGCCCCCTAAACCTGCCATAAAATGGCCAAACTCACCACCAAGTTGATCCAAAAGGCGATTAAGTTCATTCGACATGTTTTGCTCTCCTATTATTCCTCATAATTTATTCTGTTTATTTTTATTTTAGTTATTATTTATATCGTATACTCAGTATGACTGAGTGCAAACAACAGACAATTCGGCCAAAAAGTATACACAGTTTTAGTGTGAAATTTAACCTTTTTTTTAAAGATGTTAAATAAATAGTGCTGAATATTAATGAGTTATATTAGTTAATCCAGTAAGTGATAACCGTTTAATGCTTTGGCTGAATAAGGGCTGTAAACCATTTGATGCTTTATGAAAAATAATTTATTAATCCATTAAATTTAAAATGATTTCATATTGAAACGGTATAGATTCCTGAATATTTTTTACAAAAATAGCGCTTAAAAGCGAATAATTGGGGTAAATATCTGATAGTGAGCACACAACTCACCTAGCAAATGACGCTATCTGTATTGGTATTTTATATTCAATGGGGACATGTTATTTAATGTTTAATGAGGTATTTAGGTGCAATAAATAGCAGGACTACTAATCATAAAGCGGTTAGCCAAATCGGTAACGGTGATTTTTCTTTATGATATAGGCATCATATCATCTGTTTGGGATACAGCGTTATGTCTATGCATTACAATCCGTTTTTCAAATTACGATAAACAACGCCTTGATCTTTCATATTATAATTCACCTGCACTACCGCAAATACGGATTTTATCTTCAACAATTTTTTTTCATGGCAGCTTTTGCTGGCTGCATATAGTGTCTTGGGTCGTTGATATCAGAATGTTCCTTAAAATCTTGTTTTAAATTTACATGAACATACCAATAATAATGCATGGCAAGATTTACCTTATTAGTATAAAAGTTTGTATTGCTATTTCTTCACAAAATAGTTTTTTTCTTCACCTTTAAATATGTCATAAGTGATAAAATTAATAATAAATTTTATTACAATAGCAAAGCAACTCAGTAAGATGCCGACCGATAATATTGTGAAAGAAAACTCTACTTTTGTTGGACGAGGCATTAAAGCAGTATCATCAGAAAGCCAAACAAAAGCGACACCACAGATAGCCAAAACATAACAAACCAACGCCCAACCTAGCACCATTTTTTTCATTATGTCCCCTGTTCTATATCAATTTTTATTTTATCAATAATAGTGGCATTAAAACGCGCGTTTTTCTCACCGATGACCATTTGTTTATTATCAATCTGATCGGCATATTCAATCGCAAAAGCTAATGCAACCCAGTAATCGCATTCACCCGATATACCAAATGTTGAATCAAGGTTATAAATATTTTTAATTGAACATCGCTTATCAACGTATCGCGATAAAACGTTGGCATTAACTTCTGAAGAGAGTTGTGATAGCCAAATAGCCTCTAATTGTGTTTGACTCTCTTCAACATCACTTAATTTTCCCCATAATTGAGCATGATCAAGAACATAATTAAGATCTTTCCCTTCTTCTGTTCGATGCAAGGCAACAATCGCCGATTTGTTTTTTTGTATATATTGCATGGTATTTTGTTGGTTAATAAGGTTTTCCCCTAAAAAAATAATACTTGTCATAGCTTCAGCACTATACGTTACGGGCCTATCAAATAAATGTAAGCTGATACAACATAATAAATGATCGTCATTTTCTGAATCATCTAACCAGCTATCTAAAAAGATAGTATTTTTTTGGGCATCAACAACTTGCCAAGAGGCAAATAAACTTATTTTTCCTAATTTATTTTCCCAAATATTTTTGATATCTTCGGGGAGTATAGGAGAATCAATAAATAAGCGTATGTGCTTTTGAACGCCATTAAAGGCGTTATCATTTAAAATAGATAGCGTTTGTTGCAAATTACCAAATAAGTTATCTATTTTTTGGTTAAAATCATCAGGTTTTAAATCATTAAATGGGAATTTTGAATAAATAATTGGGTTTGCATAATAATTTGACTGGTCAGTTATTTTCGGCTCAAGTGACATTAGACCACTAACTAGCGCTTGTGCATGGTTATCATCACCAAACTCAGAAATCAATTGGTGAAAAATAACATACAATGGTCTTTGTCCATATTCAATAAGTTGTTGTTTTCGCTCTTCCCGTAATTGATTCCAGTTTTCAACATAAGTTTCACGACATCCTCGAATAAAAAACCATATGGATAATAATATCAACCAACTTAAAACTGAAATAGTAATACCAATCATTAGATGTTTTTGCGTTAAATTACTATTGAGTTGTTTCATGTAGGTAAAAAATAAACCAATAGCAACAAATACAATTAAAGCAATAAACCAAAATAGGCGAGACAACCCTTTTTTTAGAGCTATTTGCTCGGGTAGTAAAGTTAAATCGATAGCCATTAGTTTTTTTTACCAAAATTAGTTAATGATGAAATTAGTACACAACCACATGCCGACCTATGTCCATGGAAAGCGACTTGTTTACCATCGTCAATGAATAGCGGATCACCTTCAATGATGGGATTAATACCATGCCCTTGTATTGGGCAGCACACCATATCACCAACACGTGCGACACCTTTATTAAATACGACAAGTTTTGATGAGGCAGAAATAACTTTACCTCCGTGATTAGTTAAATCGCCTAATCTAATTACTCCTTTCATGATTTTATTTCCTTTAACTTTGATGATTTATTAAAAAATAGCTCATATGATTTCTAAAATTTAGTCAAAAATCTATTTCTCTGAATCTAATCTATCAACGGCCTTGTACTCTTTACTAGTATCAATTTTAAGATTTTTATAGCGTTCTTCCTCTGTAAAATCAGGAATTCCGTGATATGGAACACTGCCATATGTTACGTCAGTTATATTTCCTTGTTTATCAAGATGAACAATTTTGCTGTCCCCAGAACTAGGAGTATAAAAGATAGTTGTTTTATCACCTTGTTCATTAAATAACGTGGTTTCAGAATAATATTGACTTCCTTTGGGATAGGTTTTCCTTATACTGATCAGTTTATTATTTTGGTCTTTTATTATAGTCATTAAATTATTACCTTCTTCGTCATATTCCACATAACGAGATCGTAATAGTGTCTTTTTATCCATTGCATAGCAAAAAAGTCTTAAATAACGCATATTAGCGCTATGAGGCCAGTAGCCATATTCCCATTTACTAATCGAAAGCAAAGGTTTTTTTTCAATAGCAATAATTTTGCCCATTTCTCTTGTTACTTTAATATAATTGGGTAACGTAATTGCTTGTTCAATGGTGATCGGTTGCAGTTGTAAATGCGTATCTAAAATAAAAAAGTGAGATCCATTTTCAAGATCTTTTAAACTGTTTAATTGCCGCTCATTAAGTAAAATATATTGTGGTTTACGTTCATAACTCCAACGCTCTTTAAATTGATAATTATCGCCAACTTCATTAATTTTAAGTTCCGTACTAAATGGATCATGAACACGATAAGGCGCATTTTCGGCTTCTTCAAGGGTAATCGGTGCAAAATCAGGATAATTATCAGGAGTTCGGTAATGATTGAGTATTATTTTGGTCGAGCCATAATAAGGCACGTGGGGTTTAATTCCCATGGTTCGCACTTTAATGCATTTGGCAACATCTAATGGATTAATTAAGCCGGTCATAATTGCTCCTAATACATAGATTAATAATGGCATCATTATTAAAATTAATGTTAATTTTTTTTCATAGGTATTATCTTTTCAGTATATCAGCTAATTTTTCGGCATTATCATTAACTTGTTTCATTTTTTTATAAATTTCATTAGTTTGTTTTCTCATCATTTCAGTGTTTTTTAATTTACTTACATTTCCATGAGAATCAATAATATATCGGTATTCATCTTTGTAATCACTAGCTGAGGTTAAAAACCCCATAAAATGTATATCTTTTAAAATATATCTATCTGCCAGATTTGCTTCATATAATAAATTGAATAGAAAAGTATGGCAGTTATACTCTGCGTAATGTTCAAATGCATAAGACCATTTTTTTACTTGTAAATACCCCAAACTTAGTACACAACTCACGTAGAAAATCACGCTGCTTGTTTTAGTGTTTTATACTCAATCGGTGTCATGTTATTTAATGCCTCATGCGGTCTTTCGGTGTTATAAATCGTTAACCATTCTTCGGTTACCTTTCTTGCTTGTTCTAGATTATTAAATAGATATAAATCGAGTACTTCAGTACGATAGGTACGATTAAATCGTTCAATATAGCCATTTTGATAAGGGCTACCGGGCTGGATATAATTAATGGTTATATCATGTGATTTAGCCCAGTTTATAAAGGCTTTCCCTGTAAATTCTGGCCCATTATCGACCCGTATTTTTAATGGATACCCATGATATTCGGCCAGTTTATCTAAGTAACGGGTAATCCTTCCTGCGGGTAAGCTTACTGCAATATCAATCCCTAACGCCTCACGATTAAAGTCATCGATGACATTGAATGTCCTAAAGCGACGTTGATTACGACTACTGTCACTCATAAAATCCATTGACCAACATTCACCTTGTTTATTGGGGACTAATAACCTTTCTGGGTATCGTGGAGGAATGCGTTTTTTACGCTTTACCCTGAGATTAAGCTTTAATTCACAATACACCCGATATACCCGTTTATGATTCCATTGATAGCCGAGCTTTCTGATACGATTAAAACATTTAGGAAAGCCCCAGCGTAAATGCCTATCTGTAATAGCATTCAGCACCGAAACAATCACCGAATCATCCTGTAACTTAGGTTGATAATAGTAAGCACAACGACTTAAACCAACAATGGCACAACTCATAGCAATAGTAACCAAATGATTTTGTTGTAGTTGCTGTGCCCACATTTTACGTGCCCCAGTTGGCACTAAAGCTTTTTTATGATTTCTTCCTGAAGCTGGGATTTTAAGCTCAGTTCGGCAAACATCTGCTTAAGCTTGCGGTTTTCCGCTTCGAGTTCTTTTAGACGTTTGATGTCTGAAGTTTCCATACCGCCATATTTTTCCCGCCATTTATAAAAAGTTGAATTACCCATGCCCTATTTACGGCACAGCTCTTTAACGGGAATACCCGCTTCAGCTTCTTTTAAAATAGCTACGATTTGATGTTCAGTCATTTTTTTCATAATTGAATCCTCTTTTACTTTTATCATAGAGAATTTTCTACTTTTTTGCTGTACTATTTTAGGGGGTAGTTACAATTGTTACGATAAACAAAAAACAAAAGAAATCACCCATGGTAAATCGCATTTCAAGAAGAAAAAACGCAGTTTTACTTACCAATTAAAAAAACAAATGGTGATTCTATATCAACATGCTAAAAAATAAACAAATATTATTACTGAATATGACATCACTAAATCCGCATTAGATAAGTGGATAAAGCAATATCAAACCACTGGCTATTGTTTAAACTCTGCACTAAATTTTTTGACATATAATATGTTCTCTTATGATTTGTACTATTTTAGGGGGATATTTACAAAATTGTATCTATTTTAAAAGAGTCTGAGGCTGATATTTCTGTTAAAGTACGGCGCTGTAAATAGGGCATGGGTAATTCAACTTTTTATCAATGGCGGGAAAAATACGGCGGTATGAGAATTTCAGACATCAAAAGCTTAATTTTGTTATGGATAAGCTGATGAAAAATTGATATCGATTCGTTTTCGAGCATTCAGCGTAGTAAGTGTCTTTTTTGTTTTAAAGCAAAATCATAAAAAAAACAATAAAATCAATGGTTGTTTTAATTTCTTGTTGTTTTGTTCATAATGCTTTATTTGTTTGGTTGTTTACAAACATAATCCTAAACACTACACTAATTAATGTTCTCAACGGGGTGCCTGAGGGCTGAGAATGTTAGATCGTTAAATTAGCATAACCCGTCGAACCTGAACTGGATCATGCCAGCGGAGGGATTTGAGTTATTATACCTACTCAAACCTTTTGTCTTTTATTTGCTATTTTGGAGGCAAAATGTTTTGTAAAAAATTGTTATTATCTTTGGTATTATCTGCACTTTTTATGGCAAATATTGCAAATGCTACCAATATAAAACCCACCTTGATTGTGTATAGTTACAACTCTTTTATTTCTGAGTGGGGACCAGGGCGGGCAATTGAAAAGGGATTTGAAGCGCAGTGTGGCTGTGAAGTTGAGATTGTTACATTAGGCGATGGCGTGTCGATTTTAAATCGAATGCGTCTTGAGGGCGATAAGACCAATGCCGATGTTGTTTTGGGATTAGACAATAATCTTTTAGAACAGGCTAAACAAGCCAATATTGTTATTCCTCACCAAATCAATAAACCCGATAATTTAAATACCAACTGGTGGGATGATGATTTTGTGCCTTATGATTTTGGCTATTTTGCTTTTATTTATAATCAACAAAAAATCAGCAATCCACCACGCTCTATGCATGAATTAGTTGATAATAAAGCTAACTGGAAGATTATCTATCAAGATCCTAGAACTAGCACTCCGGGGTTAGGTTTATTATTTTGGATAAAGAATATTTATGGTGATGATGCCTCATCAGCATGGCAAAAAATAGCTAAAAACACCGTGACAGTAACTAAGGGCTGGAGTGAAGCTTATGGGCTATTTTTAAAGGGTGAAGCTGATTTTGTGCTTAGCTATAGCACTTCACCTGTTGCTCATATTATGAATGATAATGATCATCGTTATGCTGCGGCTATTTTTGATGAAGGGCATTATCGTCAAGTTGAAGTTGCTGGTATTACTAAATATAGTCAGCAACCCGAATTAGCACGGGCTTTTTTGCAATATTTATTGACCCCCAATGTGCAACGTCAATTTGCTGAGAAAAATACCATGTACCCTATTATTAATACATCGTTACCCGAAGCTTTTAAGCAAGTTAAACCTATAAATAAAGCGCTTGAGTTTGATGCAAAGCAAGTTGAACATAATCAAAAAACGTGGGTACGAGAATGGCAATCTGCCATTAGCAAGTAGTTTTATTTTACCTAATGTTGAAGTTAAGAATATTACTCCCAGGAATTAGCGCTGCTAGCCTGATCTTAATGATATTAGGCGCAGCACTCTTTGCGCTTTGTTTGACTGCGATTAAATTTAATAATTTAGTCGTCTATTTTGATGAGTATTTATTACATGTTATTTGGATAACTTTATTTCAAGCAACATTATCGACTTTATTATCTGTATTATTGGCAATTATCATGGCTAAAGCTTTGTCGATGATTGATTTTTTAGGTAAAAGATTATTATTGCGCATTATGCCAATTACCTTTATTTTACCGACACTTGTTGTCGTCACTGGGCTGTTGTCGGTTTATGGTAAACAGGGCTTATTAGCGGCTGTTTTCGGTTATTTTGGTGTGCCATTTATGACATCGATTTATGGGTTAACAGGCATTTTACTTGCACATGTATTTTTAAATTTTCCGTATGCTTGCTGTCTATTCTATCGAACGTTAAATAGTGCACCAGTTGAACACAAACAGCTAGCTGCACAATTAAACTTTTCAAGTTTTACTTACTTTAAATTGATTGAGTGGCCATTACTGCGTCGGCAGCTGTTCCCGATGGCTGCGCTTATTTTTATGCTGTGTTTTTCTAGCTTTGCGATCGTATTAGCGCTAGGAGGCGGACCAAAATATACAACATTTGAAGTCGCCATTTATCAATCTATTCGTGATTTAGATTTAGCTCAAGCTGTGCTTTTAGCTTGTTTACAGTTTATTTGTTGTGTTTGTTTTATTTGTTTGATGCAAAAATTTACTCATAACAATAACCACCATCAAAAACCTAATACATGCTATGTTAGGCAAAGTTACCGTTTGCCTGTTTCAAATCATTTAGCCTTTTTATGTATGATTATTATTGTTATTGGTGGGTTATTTATTTTGCTACCGATTATGACCCTACTCATTGAAGGGGGATATTTTTTTCAATGGTCATTTTTAACTGCGTCTTTTCAACAGGCAGTTATGTTTTCATTATTAATTGCTTTTGGCTCTGCTACTATTGCCATGTTGCTGGCATTGTTATTACTTTATACTAATAGCCGTTTGTTAATTAATCACAAAATACAGTGGAGTAATCAATTAATGTTAGTTGGATCGTTGATTTTAATTATTCCAAGCATGGTATTTTCATCAGGTCTATTTTTATTATTATTTCCCTTTGCGCATAGTTTTATCGTTGTTTGCTTTTTAATTATGCTATGTAATGGTTTGATGGCATTGCCTTTTATATTGAAAAATCTTGCTGTACCTATGTTTGATGTTGTATCGCGCTATTGGCAATTAAGTCAATCGCTTAATATTAATGGCTTTTTTCACTTTTATTTAATTGAATATAAAGCACTAAAAAGATTAATTATCCAGAGTTTTGCTTTATCTGCAATATTATCATTGGGTGATTTTGGTATTATTGCTTTATTTGGTGGAAAATCAGTGACCACATTACCGTATTATTTGTATGAACAAATATCAAGTTATCATTATAAAGAAAGCGCCGTAACGGCCGCATTATTGTTAATCTTATCTTTTAGTTTATTGGTTGTGATGGATTATGATCGAACTAAATCAAATTAATTATCATTACGATAATTTTAAAATGCATTTTAATCTCAAAATTGCAGCAAAAGAAAAAGTCGTCATTATTGGACGCAGTGGTGCTGGTAAAAGTACCTTGTTAAATTTGATTGCTGGATTTGTTTCACCAAACTCGGGGCAAATTTTACTTAACCATCAAAATATGACTCGCACCTTGCCAGGCAAACGCCCCGTTTCGATTTTATTTCAACGTAATAATTTATTTAACCATTTAACCGTTGAGCAAAATATTGGTTTAGGTATAAAACCTTGTTTAAAACTGAATGCATCTGAACGGCAAACAATAGAAGATATGCTAGTTAAGGTTAGTTTAGCAGGCTTTAACAATCGTTATCCTAATCAGCTTTCAGGCGGGCAACGGCAACGTGTGGCATTAGCACGTTGTTTAATTCAGCATCGCCCTGTTTTATTGTTAGACGAACCATTTTCAGCGCTCGATCAAGCTCTGCGTTTTGAAATGTTGGCGTTAGTGGATCAAATTTGTGATGATTTCAATTTAACTTTAATGATGGTATCACACTATCTTGATGATTCACTTAATTATTTTTCACGTTGTTTGGTGGTTGATAATGGCAACATTGTTTTTAACGATTTACCAACACAGCTTGCACAATCTAAACATAACGAAATTGCCAAAATGTTGGGTTTTAATTATTCTTAAAAAGGGTTGAAGCTTGGAAATAACACTTTTACCTGCCTATTTTATTATTCAATTTAAGCAAATTGTAATTTTATTGAGTTAAAAAATTGCGATTAATTACTAATTTATTAATTAGATGTTTATAAATTGCACTATCTCTATTTTGTTGGTCAACGCTTAAGATTTAATTAATCTATTTAGCTTAAATTACCTTAATTATTAACAACTTTAATTAATTATTTATGCAAAATGGCCATATATGCCATAAGTTTAGTTGTTCGGCACTTAGCTCTGATAGCTTATTTTTCACTTATTTGTTTGTGCTTTACCGCTATATATTTTTATTTATGATCACGACGAAGATGTTTATCAAATACCATCCCAGAATATATTAGTAAGAAACGAGAAGACACTGACTTGAACAGTGTTTTCTGCTTTGGTTATCGTTAGCGTGAATATCAACGTATACAAACCATTATCAAACTGGTATGTCCAAACTGTGTCAATCGAAAATTTAGCACACAAAAGGTAATTAACACATGATTAGTTTTTGCTGGATTAAGTGATAGCTTATATATTACTGAAAAAATTTTAGTTAATCGGAAATTTTCCATGAATCGATCTGTTGGATTGGTGATCCTTATGATAAAAAAGGGTTAATTGATTTTGATAAATTAGAAAAGTAGCTATCGTCGGTGTTTACACTGCCACTTAAGGTGTGATATTGTATATTTATACAGTTATATTTTATGTGCCGTGATACCATTTATGCGAAAAATTATTCATGTTGATATGGATTGTTTTTATGCCGCTGTTGAAATGAGAGATAATCCCCGTTATCGTAATATGCCTATTGCGGTGGGGGGCGATCCTCGTAAGCGCGGTGTGGTGGCTACTGCCAATTATTTAGCACGCCAATATGGTGTGCACAGTGCAATGTCAATGGCACAAGCTATAAAACTGTGCCCCAATCTTAAAATTATACCAGGCAGACATGCAATCTATAAAGAAGTATCAAACCAGATCCACCAAATATTTAAGCGATATACTCAAGCGATCGAGGCGCTATCACTTGACGAAGCTTATCTTGATGTGACCGATTGTAAGCTGTGCCACGGGTCGGCAACCTTGATTGCGCAAGATATCCGCCAAGCTATTTTTAAGGAACTTGAGTTAACCGCATCAGCAGGTGTTGCCCCATTGAAGTTTCTTGCCAAAATCGCATCTGACATGAACAAACCTAATGGTCAATATGTGATAACACCTGATGAAGTTGACAGCTTTATTGAACAGCTTCCTTTAAAAAAAATTCCTGGTGTGGGCAAAGTGACTGAAAAAAAATTAGCTGATTTGGGATTATTTACCTGTCAAGATATAGTCAATTATGATGTGACTAAATTATTTAACCATTTTGGCAAATTTGGGCGAGTCTTGTATGAACGATGCCAAGGTATTGATGAAAGAGAAGTGTGTAATGACAGGCAACGCAAATCGGTTGGTGTCGAGCGCACTTTAGTTGATGATATTCATCATTGGGAAGCGTGTTTATTACAGTTTGATCCATTATTTGAAGAGCTTGAAAAACGATTAAGTAAAGTGCGTTCTGATTTATCGATCGCTCGGCAGGGAGTCAAATTTAAGTTCGATGATTTTCAACTTACCACTCAAGAGCATGTCTGGTCAAAATTAGATAAAGCCGATTTAATTAAACAAGCCCATAAAGTTTGGCTAGAACGTCGTAACGGGCGTGGCGTTCGGTTAATTGGTTTTCATGTCACGTTAATCGATCCACAAGTTGAAAAACAGCTCATTTTTCCATTTTAAGCTTTTTTCTTATAAAAAAGAGGATGCAGGCAAAGCCTGTATTCATCCTCATAATCATTTATCAATTAATGGATAATTATCACTTTAAACTTGCACCATTGGTGCTAATGACTTTTTTATACCATTCAAAAGAATCTTTTTTATAACGCTTCATGCTACCGTTGCCTTCATTATCACGGTCAACATAAATTACACCATAGCGTTTTTTCATTTCACCAGTGGTAAATGACACCACATCAATAATCCCCCAAGCGGTATAGCCCATCACATCAACACCATCATAATCCATGGCAGTTTGCATCGCTTTAATATGAGCACCTAGGTATTCAATGCGTGGTTTGTCATGCACTTGGTTACCGTTTTCTAGCTCATCAATGGCACCAAATCCATTTTCGACAATAAATAACGGTAACTGATAACGATCATATAAACGATTTAAGGTATAACGTAATCCCTCAGGATCAATAGGCCAACCCCAGTCACTGCTTTTAATATAAGGATTTTCAACCGCATTAGGTAGTGCCCCGTTAACAATGTTGTCACGATTGTCATTTTTCGCATCAGCCTTAACGACAGTTGACATGTAGTAACTAAAACCAATGTAATCAACTGTACCTTGTTTTAAATAAGCAAGATCTTCTTGGGTAATATCAAGTTTATAGCCTTCACGTTCGAACTCTTTTAATGCATATGCAGGGTAATAGCCACGAACGTGAACATCAGGGAAGAAGAAGCGTTGATGCATAGCAATTTCAGAAGCCATCATATCTTCAGGATTACAAGAGTATGGGTAAATTGGCACGTGCGAGATCATACAACCAATTTGAAAATCAGGATTGATTTTTTTACCGGCAATGACTGCTTTGGCACTTGCTAAAAGTTCATAATGAGCGACTTGGTACAGAACTTCTTGCGGATTTTCGCCTGATTTAACTTGTACACCAGAATTAGTCCAAAAGAAAATAGGATTGCTGGTATCCATTTGGTTATTGATTTCGTTAAATGTCATCCAGTATTTAACTTTATTTTTATAACGCTCAAAACATGCTGTCGCAAAACGTTCAAAAAATTCCACGGTTTTACGGTTTCTAAAACCGCCATAATGGCGAGCTATATGTAATGGCATTTCAAAATGTGATAGCGTGATAACAGGCTCTATGCCATGGGCAATGAGCTCATCAAAAACATCATCATAAAAGCGCAGGCCATCTTCGTTTGGCTCAAGCTCATCACCTTTTGGAAAAATGCGTGTCCAAGCAATTGATGTGCGTAAACATTTAAGACCTAATTCAGCAAAGAGTTTGATATCATCTTTATAATGATGATAAAAATCAATGGCCGTATGGTTTGGATAAAACTTATCGGGTTCAATATCTTGAGTGATTTGTCTTGCTACGCCATGCGCACCTGCTGTCATGACATCAACTACGCTTGGCCCTTTTCCGCCTTCGTTCCAGCCACCTTCAAATTGATGAGCGGCTAAAGCACCGCCCCATAAAAATGGTTTTTTAGTCATTTTTGATTCCTTGTTATTGCTTAATTTTAAATATGATATCATCAACTGTCACTTCTGTTTTATCCGTTAATGAAATGAATTGGTATTGATCGGTATTAACAATAATAATTGGGGTGATTAGTGGGTAGCCCGCTTGTTTTATTGCCTCAGGATTGAAGCTGATTAGTAGATCACCTTTTTTCACTTTTTGGTGTAATTCAACATGATATGCAAACTCGTTATTAGTCAAATTAACCGTATCAATCCCCACATGAATTAATAATTCAACGCCGTTATCTAATGTTAACCCAATAGCATGTTTGGAATTTTCAAATACCGCAGTTACCTCGGCATCAAAAGGTGCATAAACATGATTATCAGTAGGCTCAATGGCAATCCCTTCACCCATCAGTTTTTGTGCAAAAGCAGGATCAGGCACTTCACTTAGGGGTAAAGCATGTCCTGTCATTGGGCTTGTGATATCCAGCTCGTCAAGCAAGACTTTAGGTGTATCATTTTCAATAGCAGACTCATCTTGTTTAGTTTCACCAGTGCCAAAGATTTGAATTAAAACGACAGGTCCCACCAAAGCAATAAGTGACCCAATTGCAACACCAATAAATGAGCTAGGGCTGTTAGGGCTAATTGCATTGACGATAGTTAATGGACCTGGTAAACCAGCATAAGCAAAGTAGTGAGGAGAAAAGAACCCAGCCACAATACCACCACAAGCAGCCGAAATACAGCCATAAATAAATGGCTTTTTAAAACGTAAGTTAACGCCATAAATAGCTGGTTCGGTTATCCCAAATAAGCCAGTGATAAAAGCGGATAATGAAATGCCTTTCATCTCTTGAGTTTTGGTTTTTAAATAAAAACCAAATGCTGCTCCGACTTGACCAATAACGGCGATGGTTTGAAATGCTTGGAAAGAGTCTTGACCATATTGTTTAAAGTTTTCAACGATAACCGGTGTGATCCCCCAGTGCACGCCAAAAATAACAAACACTTGCCAAACGGCACCAATAATTCCACCAGCAAACGATGGGGCTAAATTAACAAACCAGTTATAACCATCAGCAATATATTGTGCACCATTGGCAGTTAATGGACCAACAATAAGTAATGTTAAAGGCACCATAATGACAAGACTAAATAATGGTAATAGCACCGGTTTTATAATACTGTGCAGGCGAGGTTCTAAGAAGCGCTCTAAATAAGAAAGTAACCAGACTAAAAATAGTGGTGGTAACACAGTTGAAGCGTAAGTTGTTTTAGATAGCGCAATGCCAAATAGATCGATTTCTTGACCATCGCTGATTAATTTGGCAAATTCAGCCCAAGTCGGGGACAACAGCGCAGCACAACAAGCAACCGCGATATAAAGATTACAACGAAAATGTTGTGAAGCGGTGATAGCAATAAAAATAGGTAAAAAGGTAAAAGGTGCCCAAGAGATAAAATCAAATACTCTAAAGGTTCCAGTTGATTCTATTCCCTCAAATGCTAATTTTAGTAAGATCAAAATCCCCTGTAAAATACCTGATGCGGCTAAAATATAAACAAACGGTGCAAATACCGCCGACATGGTTGCAATGATACGGTTTAAAATATTGGTTTCATTGTTATTAACAGCTTGGTTATTAATATCAACCAGTTGAATAAATGCATTGTAGACTTTATCAACATGCGTACCAATGACAACTTGGATTTGCCCACCTTTTTCAACAACCGTAATCACACCAGGTAGTTTTGCGATTTTTTCTTTTGCTTGTTCTGGCGTTGTTTTTGTGACAAGGCGTAGACGTGTTGCACAACGAGAGGCGTTGATAATATTCTCTTTTCCGCCTAGCTCATTTAAAATATCAACTGCTAGCTTGTTGTAATCTCTTATTTTCGATGACATCCATTAAGCTCCTTAAAATCAATTCAGTAAGCTTATCTTATAGATAATTTTATAATTGTTAATGACCAATTATATTGTTTGTGATCTAGATCGACTTTTTATACTATTTAACTTAACTTAACATAAGCAATATAAAATAATATGTAAATTATTGGGCGAATAGCAAAAAGATATAAATGGTAAAATATCAAAATGTTGCAAAAAAAATAAAGCAAATGATTTATCAGCAGCAATTATCTAAAGGTACCCAACTTGCGAATATAGACGGACTTATTAATCAGTATCAAGTAAGCCGTAGCACAATTATTAAAGCGCTTAACTGCCTTGAACGGCAAGGCGTTATTTATCAAGTGCAAGGTAGCGGTATTTTTGTTCGTGAGCGCAAAAAAAGAGGTTATCTCAGTTTTTTACAAAGTCATGGCTTTACTGTTGATTTAGATGATGTGTATGGTTCATCTAAAGTGTTTAATGTAGACATTATCAAACCCAGTGCAAGAGTGAAAGAAAATTTACAATGTGATGATAGTGAACATGTTTATTTTGTAAAAAGATTACGTTATGTTGATGATAAATTATATTGCTTAGAACAGTCCTATTATCGCAAAAAGCTTATTTGTTATTTAAATACAGACATTGTTGAACGTTCAATTTTTAGCTATATTCAAGAAAATTACAATATCAATATTGGTTTTTCTGATAAATATTTTCAAGTGATCAAACTTGATGCAAACATAGCAAAATATCTTGGGTTACAAGCGGGCGATCCCGCTCTTTGCGTTGAAGAAATATTTTATACCTCATCTGGTGAGCCGTTTGATTTCTCGAAAATTATTTACCATTATGAAAATGCAAGATTTTGCATACAAAATCATTCAAAATAAGCCACTTAACATAGCCAAAACCCAGCGCTACGTTGTTAAATTATCGGTAAATAGGCACTAATTCTTATTATTTTCGATAACAATTTTATATCTAAGTTAATTAGCTTGTTTTATCTGTGGTTTGTTATCTGCCATGATACCAACTAATGCGTGAGGTTTATAGCATTCTTCTAAGTAGTTTAGCTCGTCATTGCTTAATTGTAATTGGGTTGCTTTAACGGCATCTTGAATTTGTTCGGTTTTTGTTGCACCCACAACAGGAGCAGTAACTCTAGTTAATAGCCATGCCAATGAAACTTCCGTCATGGATACTTGGTGGCGTTCAGCAATTTCTGCAACTCGATCGATGATCACGTGGTCTTGCTCGGCGGTTTTGTCGTATTTTTTCTTCGCATAGTTATCCGCATTGGCGCGTACAGTTTGGGTGTTATATGGACGAGCAAGGCGACCGCTGGCAAGTGCGCTATAAGGCGTCATAGCAATATTATCTTCTTGGCATAATCCAAATAATTCTCGCTCATCTTCACGCATAATTAAGTTATAGTGGCTTTGCATTGAAACAAACGGTGTTAAGCCTTCATATTTTGCTATAGTGTTTGCTTTTGCCAGTTGCCATGCATAACAGTTCGAAATGCCAATTGCACGGATTTTGCCTGCCAAAATATTTTGATGAAGGGTGTCAAGGACTTCTACTATAGGTGTGTTGTAATCCCAATAGTGATAAATATAAAGATCGACGTAATCCACCCCCAAATTTTTTAGGCTTTGGTTGAGTGATTGGTTGATAGCTTGTTGCCCAGTTATGCCATTAGCAATTTGCTCAGCTGTACGTGGTAAAAATTTTGTTGCTATGACCACTTCATCACGCAGGATCATATCGCGTAATGCTTTGCCAACATATCTTTCGCTTGAGCCATTTTGATAAGCGATTGCGGTATCGAAAAAATTGATACCTTGCTCAAGAGCATATCCAATAATTTTGCTGCTTTCTGATTCATTTAGTGTCCAGTTGTGAATGCCTGTTGTAGGATCGCCAAATCCCATACAACCTAAACAAATCTGCGAGACAGTTAAATCACTATTACCCAGTTTAGTGTATTGCATGATCACTTTCCTCTATTTAAAACAGAAACCACTAATGCGCCTTATTATATTGCGCTTTTATTTTTATAGTAAATTTGAATGTGGGTTAATGTGATATCGATCACTTTTTTACAAAAAATAGAACGGATAAGAACTTCATCTATTAAAAAATAGATTAAATTAAAACACATATAAATTAAGACATAGCAGATTATAGCAAACCATATTGCTTGATTATTTATCGGGCAGGGAAAAGTCAGTGCGCAATTCCATGCCCTTTATCGTTAATAATTAGATATTATCACTGCCACCAACCCCTTTAAATTTTTCAACCATTGTTGCTATTTTTTCAAAAACCCGACGTTTTTTGATTAAATATTGTGGATTAAGTGGGCTCATCTTCGGTAACATTTCGTTTAATTCAGTGCCATTTTCGGTTGCATATTTGCGTTTTAATGAAGAAGCAATATAGCGTTTGGCTGCTGCTTCATTTAAATTCTCTTCTTCAATTAAGGCGTTAATTTCAGCTTGTTGCTGACGTTGTGCATATTGATAAAAAGCATTAACCGCACTGGCTTTATCGGGAATGTTATTTAAATCCGTTTGATTAATAAACTCAACAATTAACCCTTCTTTAGCTCGGCTTTCTAAACTTGAACGAATCAATCGTTGAGTGTCTTCAACAATATCTTGTTTGGTTTTTTCTTGTTTATTTTGTTCATAAATTAGCTCAAGAATATAATCCAAATTGATCTCTTGTGATTTTAATAGATCAATTTCGAAAACCACACCATCCCAAATTACAAAATAGTTGGTCTGGATAGATAAAATAGCGAGCCTAAAACATATTGTTTAAAATCCCAACCGTCAACAGCACCCCGTACCTCGTCGGCAATTTTCCAGATTTGGCGTTGTAGTTGATCGCGTTGTTGAGCACTTGTGCTTGATTGGGTGTTATTGGAAGTCATATTTTTCAAAATTCCTAAATAAAAAATAGGTGTTGCCTAATTAGAGAGTAACTGATTTTTACTTTCTTATTAGTCATTTTATCGCTAACTGTTATAGGTGCTATATCATAGCTGATTTGTTGTTAATTTTCTATCTGCGAGCTTTTATTTGCTTTATTAAGGTGATAAATCCAATCCTAATTATTTCTCTGATTTTCATGTATCCCAACAAATTGAGCCGGCCGCGCTTCTTCATTTTATTGTTGCTTGAAAGTTATTGATGGGCATCATCCAATATCTTTTAAGAAAGATAATAAAGAAGTTAATCGATATAGGTTATTTATCTATTTATAGATAGATAAAATTTGAATCTGAAAACGCTTAACGCCATTTTTAATGGCTTTTATTAAAAAACGAATGTAAAAAAGCGAAGCAAATTAGTCTTTGGTTTTTAGGTTTAGGTTGTGCTATGTTATGACAAAGTCAAAAAACTAAAAACCAAAACCCTTTTTTTCGCCATATTTTAAAAGTAAAGAAAATCAAATAATTAAAAACTTTCCTCAAAAAAGGGTTTTTAAAACCCAAATCACTATTTGCCTTTTTGCATACAAAATTGATAGTATATTAGCTTCTAGTTCACTGCCGTGTAGGCAGTTTAGAAACTGTCTGGATGTATTCTGCGAGAGATATTGGGGTTCACTGCCGTGTAGGCAGTTTAGAAAATCTGTAATGTGGATCCATGTCGATGTTCTTAGTTCACTGCCGTGTAGGCAGTTTAGAAAAGTTTTTTAAGTTATTAGAAGAGTACATGACGGTTCACTGCCGTGTAGGCAGTTTAGAAAACTCCTTTTGCTATTTCATAGATACGGCGTTTGTTCACTGCCGTGTAGGCAGTTTAGAAATTTGTATAATGTTTATAAAACTCTCGGTGGAAGTTCACTGCCGTGTAGGCAGTTTAGAAAAAAATATTAGAGGAACCACTATTGATCTTGAAGTTCACTGCCGTGTAGGCAGTTTAGAAATCAAAAACCTAATCCACTGCTGCGAATCAGAAGTTCACTGCCGTGTAGGCAGTTTAGAAATATGATAAATGATCTCCTAATAACGATAAGCTGTTTTGCTGAAAAATACTTTACGCAGTATTACCGTATGATAAAAGCGAATAGATCGTTGTCAACGTTATGAGGCACTAGTTATTTGTTGTTTTTGCCATATCTCCGTGAAATATCTATCACTTTGAGCTGTTTTACTCGTTTGTGGGCATGGGGGGATTTTGTCAAATTTGATTAATACCATGGTTATCATACGTTATTAACAAATAAGATACTGGACGTTTTTATTTATTTCGAAACGGTATAGAATCCTGAATGTTTTTTACAAAAAATAACTTAAAACGTGACAGTTGTGTAAATACATTCATAATGATCATACAACCACGTAAAAATTACGTTGCTTGTTTTTGTGTGGTATATGTAATGGGTATTATGATAGTTGATGCTTGAGCCGGTCTTTTGGGGTTATCAATGGTTGGATAATTGATCCATAATTCGTTTAGCCAAATTAATAGCGATGGTTTTTTAGGGTATTATCGCCATCTCACTTGTTGATAATATGGCGATAATTTTGTTTTATGTATATTCATCACCGTCGTTTTTTAATTACGGTAAGTGATACGAGTAATTTCTACCATTAAATTAGTGGGGTATTTTTAATATCTTCGATCGTTTTTGTGCCAGCTAATTGCATGGTAATAGATAGTTCTTTATTGAGATGATCAAAAACGGATTTAACACCTTCTGCGCCACCTAAATTTAGTCCATAAAGAATAGGGCGCCCAATAGCAACAAGATCAGCACCGCTTGCTAAGGCTTTAAATACATGTTCACCACGGCGAACGCCACTATCAAAAATAATTGGTACCCGTTTGGCAACTACTGCGGCAATGTTTGGTAATACGTCAAACGAGGCTGGACCACCGTCTAATTGACGTCCACCATGGTTAGATACCCAAATTCCGTCTGCCCCAGCAGATATTGCGATGGCGGCGTCTTCTGGCGATTGAATGCCTTTGACAATAACAGGTAACTTGGCCATCTCTTTGATTTTTTGAATATCAGATGGCACTATACCTTGTTTAGCTGCTGCATAAATTTCGCTAATGCCTTTACCTGAACCATCACCATTACCACTTGATTGGCTATAAGCGCTTAAATTTTTCATAGGAAGAGGGAATTGGAATTTATTGATAATATCTTCTTCACGATATCCGCCTAACGTTGAATCAACTGTTAAGATAATCGCTTTTGCACCGGCTTTAACTGCTTTATCAACAATAAAACGGTTGAAACCATCATCTTTACTCATATAAAGTTGGAAAAAATACGGTACATTAGGAGCAGCACTGGCAGCTTCTTCAATGGAAGTATTGGCATAAGTACTAATGGAGAAAATAGAACCCGCAGCGGCAACCCCTTTAGCTGTATCCATTTCGCCTTTTTCGTGAGCTAAACCTTGTGCGGCTGATGGTGATTGAATAATTGGGGTTTTTAGTGGGATATCCCATAATTTTGTTGTTAAATCGGCATGATCAACCCCTTGTAATACTCGGGGAACAATTTTTTTGCGATTAAAAGATAAAGTGTTTTCTCTCATCGTCCACTCATCTTCGGCACCACCGCGGATATAACCAAAAGCACCAGCTTCCATTCTTGCCTTAACTAATGCTTCTAATGAAGCAATATTAACGATCTCTATAGCGTGTTCTTCATTACTTGTATGGTATGACATGATTCACTCCTAATTATGAGAATTAATGTTGCCATATTGTTATATCACAGCTATTTTTATTTAACATTAGGTAAAAATCTTTTTTTCTAAAAATAGCATTTTTTATTATGAAAAATGCGATATTAATAAAGACATGATAGGCGATGATGAAAAGCATCTTACGATGCTTTTTGTAAAAAAAGAAAAAGGAATGGTGATTATTTTATGCCATACTCAGCCCGATAAGCTTCAACTTGTTTTACTTGATTTTGTCGCTCTGGGGATTGATAGAGGTATTGGATCAAATCATCTAATGTGATAATTGAAATCACATCACAATGATAAGTTTGTTTAATTTCTTGGATTGCTGATAACTCACCACGGCCTTTTTCTTGTCGGTCTAAACAAATTAGTACACCAGCAAGTTTAGATTGGTTATCTTCTAATATTCTCATCGATTCACGAATCGCCGTGCCAGCGGTAATAACATCATCAACTAGCATAACCCGTTGCTGATAAATTGAACTACCGACTAGGTTGCCACCTTCGCCATGGTCTTTAGCCTCTTTGCGATTAAAACAATAAGGGACATCGGCATTATGGTGTTCTGATAGTGCAACAACGGTTGAAGAAACAATCGGAATACCTTTATAAGCAGGACCAAAAATGACATCATATTCTAAGTTGGCATCCATCAACGCAGCTGCATAAAAACGGCCTAATAAAGCCAGATCTTTGCCAGTATTAAATAATCCAGCATTAAAGAAATAGGGGCTTTTTCTCCCCGATTTTAGTGTGAACTCGCCAAATTTTAATGCTTGCCTATCTAAAGCAAATTCAATAAATTCACTTTTATATGATTTCATCGGTTTTCTCCAATTAGCTGTTTAGTCGTTCAAAGCTTGTTTTTGTGCATCAATAATGGCGGTTATCCCATTTTTTGCTAATCCTAATAACGTTAACAGCTCTTCATGGCTAAATGGTTCACCTTCCGCGGTGCCTTGTATTTCAATAATTCGTCCGTCATCTGTCATTACAACATTCATATCGGTTTCTGCATTTGAATCTTCTATATATTCCAAATCACAAAGCGCTTGACCATCTACAATGCCGACAGATACAGCTGCAACTAAAGATTTAATTGGGTTTTGCTTAATTTTACCTTCGGCAACCATGTTATTAATGGCATCGTTCAGCGCAACACAAGCCCCAGTAATTGATGCTGTTCTTGTACCACCATCGGCTTGAATAACATCGCAATCTAGCGTGATAGTGTATTCACCTAATAATTCTAGATCGATCATTGCGCGTAATGATCGGGCAATAAGTCGTTGAATTTCCATGGTTCGACCTGTTTGTTTGCCTTTAGCCGCTTCACGTTGCGTACGTGAATTGGTTGCTCGTGGTAACATACCGTATTCGGCTGTTACCCAACCTTGATTTTTGCCTTTTAGAAAACGTGGTACCCCTTCATCAACAGTGGCATTACAAAGCACTTTGGTTTCACCAAATTCAACTAGTACAGAGCCTTCTGCATGCTTAGTATAATGACGGGTTATTTTTATAGGGCGGATTTGTTCCGCAGATCGACCAGACGGGCGCATGCAATTCTCCAATTGTTACAATTAAAAAATATCGTTTTGAACTCATTATTTAGGAGGACATCAACAAGATAGGGTTAATGTTTAGCCTAAGCTAAGAGCGCATTATACAGAATATATGATACAATGCCCAGCAAGTTTTTATTATTTTAAGGTGTTATTATGATTTGCAGTATGACCGCCTATGCAAGAAAAGAATTAAGTCAACCATGGGGAACCGCTTCTTGGGAGCTACGTTCAGTCAATCAACGTTATTTAGAAACTTACATTCGCTTGCCAGAACAATTTCGTTCACTTGAGCCTATCATCCGTGAAAAATTACGGAGTCGTTTAACTCGAGGAAAAATTGAATGTAATTTACGTTTTGAGCTAGATCCTGCGGGGCAACATCAAGAACTTTTGTTAAATAAAGATTTGGCTAAACAAATACTTAATGCAGCAAGTTGGGTGCAATCCGAGCATCAATCAGGGCAAACCAACCCAATTGATGTGTTACGTTGGCCGGGGGTTTTATCGGCTAAAGAGCAAAATCTGGATGCGATTTCCCAAGAAATTATAGCCTTATTAGATAGTGCGATTGATGATTTTATTACCGTGCGTGAGCGTGAGGGTAAAGCACTTAGCGATTTGATTGTTAAACGCTTAGCAGCCATTACTGTCGAAGTTGATAAGATTCGCAATTGGATGCCTCAAATACTAGAGTGGCAAAAAGAACGTTTAAAAGGCAAATTGCAAGAAGCCAATATCGAACTTGACCATTCTCGCTTAGAACAAGAGATAGTGATGCTTGCTCAACGTATAGATGTCGCCGAAGAACTTGATCGACTAATGACACACGTTAAAGAAACCTATTCTATTTTGAAGAAAAACGAAGCGATTGGACGTAGGTTAGATTTTATGATGCAAGAATTTAATCGCGAATCGAACACTATTGCATCAAAATCAATTAATGCAGATGTTACAGCTAGCGCAATTGAACTTAAAGTGTTGATTGAGCAAATACGTGAACAGGTACAAAATATTGAGTAATCAGTTAGTTAGTAAATAATGCACTTGGTATTATCTGCGGTATTGCTATAGGGGGATATAGGTACGATATAATTACGCGCTTTTTTCGCTCCTTTTATTTTTATAATTAAAGAAGTTTGTTTTGGTTAGAAAGGGAATTTATATGAAAAAGCTAATAATATTATTCTTATTGTTTATCTGTATGGTACCCCTTTCTTATGCTCAAAATTTTGAAGATATGAGTTTTGAGGAGTTATACAAAAAAGCGGCAGAAGAAAATAGTCCAGAAGCGCAATTTTACTTAGGTGTTAGGTATGTCCAGGGGGATTCTGTCGAGAAAGATGCACAAAAAGCAATAGAGTGGTATGAAAAATCTGCAGCGCAAGGCATTCCAGAAGCCGCTTTTTATCTAGGTTATTTATATTACTTAGGTGAAGGTGTAGAGCAAGATCACCGAAAAGCTTTTGAATGGTATCAAAAAGCGGCCGAAAATGGTGGTGCTGATGCTCAATATGCTTTAGGTGCTATGTATATTGAAGGTAAAGCAGTTGCTCAAGATTATGGTTTAGCTAAATATTGGTTTGAAAAAGCCGCTGCGCAGAATAATACTAAAGCACAATGGAATCTTGGCTTGTTGTATTATCGAGGTAAAGGCGTCAAAAGGGACAAAGAAAAAGCAGATGAATGGTTCAAAAAGTCGTATGAAAATGATGTGGAAGATGAATCTTGTGAGCGAGATATTAAAGTGAATAAAATGGGATTCAACCTTGATTAAACAACAAAAAATTGCCTACAAAACAATGAGTAATTTATGATTTAATGAACAAGTCTTTAGGTATTTTAGCCGTTATACTGGCTTCACTATTATGGGGTACAACAGGCACAGCAGCGACTTTTGCCCCTATGTTATCGCCTTTATTTATTGGTTCGTTCGCAATGGGGATTGGTGGAATATTGCAATGTGGGTTAGCCATTTCTTACATCGCCAAAAACCGTGCTTTATTAAGATTATACTATCGGTTTTTAATCGTGGGTGCATTAGCTGTGGCTATTTACCCTTTAGCTTTTTATTCGTCTATGCGTTTATCGGGTGTCACTATTGGAACGGCTGTTTCCATAGGTTCAGCGCCTATCTTATCCGCCATCATTGAATACCGAAGTCGTGATTTTATACCCACTAAGCAATGGGTTATCGGTTCCGTCTTGGGGATTATCGGCATGAGCATGTTGGTTTTTTCAGACAATTCGGCAACAACAATTCAATATAACCATATCAGTTTGGGAATTTTATTGGGGTTAGTTGCTGGTTTCACTTATGCACTTTATTCATGGACAGCACGGCAATTAATGTTAAAAAAGGTTAACAGTAAAGCGGCAATGGGGGCTACCTTTGGTTGTGGCGGATTATTACTGATTCCGGTGATGTTAATCACTGGCGCTGTTTTTTTTGATTCATGGAATAATATTGCTGTTGGCTTTTATATGGCATTAATACCTATGTTTTTAGGTTATCTTTGTTATGGATATGGATTATCAAAAATACCTGCCAGCATGGCAACTACGATCACCTTGTTAGAACCGGTCATTGCAGCAACCCTTGCCATGCTAATTGTGGGTGAAACATTGTCGTTAATTGGTTGGATTGGCATGCTACTTATTTTTATTTGTTTGGTAATGGTGTCATTATCAAACATAACGAAAAATTAACGAGATTATTTTGTTTACTGATTGGTTTTAAAAAATTTTAACCAGCCCAATTATTAATTAAAAAATAGCGATTAATGTTGCTAGTAGAATATTAGTTAAAGACACCTGTGTTGATGATAAAACCGATTCATTATTGAGATCTTTAACAGATACATTGTATTAATCTTAGTAAATGGGGAGCATAATGCTCCCTTTTTATTTTAGAATATTATTGATTAACTTGTTTTGGGTAATGCCGACTTCTTATCGATTTAAAATACCAAATCAGTACAGTCAAAGCGATTCCCGCCGATAACAGATCCGCAATAGGTGATGATGCCCAAACGCCGTTGAGATCAAACAAACGAGGTAATAGGTAAAGTGTTGGCAACAAAATTAAAATTTGTCTGGAAAGGCTGAGCAAAATAGAAATTTTTGCCATACCGATACATTGAAAAAAGCTAGTTGTCACCATTTGAAAGCCAACAAATGCAAAAGAAAGTGTTGTGTATCGAAGCGCTATTGCTGATGTAGAGACCAAGTCCTCATCTGAACTAAAAGCGCGTACTAAAATATCAGGGATAAAAAATCCAAGAAGAAACCCAATACTGGTAATCACCGTGGCAACTTTAACCGCATAGAAAAAGGTGGCTTTAACACGTGGATAGTTTTTGGAGCCATAATTATAACCAATAATTGGTTGCATACCTTGATTGATACCAATTACAACCATAATAATCAATGTAATTAACCTATTAGCATTTGAATAGCCCGCAATGGCATCATCGCTCGAAACTTCAGATAAAGGCGCATAATGTACTAGTTGCCAATTAATAAATACTACCACAATCGAGGCAGCTACTTGCATGGCAAATGGTGACATTCCAATTGATATTATTGATTTAATATAGGTTAAGTTAAGAGTGAAATTGCGCCGATATAGCTTAATACTGCTGTTTTTACTGATAAAGTGTTGCATCACAAATAAAAAGCTAATAAACATCGATAATGTGGTTGCAAAAGCCGCGCCACGCATTCCCCAACCAAGGCCAATAATAAAAATAGGTGCTAAAATAATATTGGCAATGACACTAATAAACATAGTTACCATTGCTTTGAATGGATAACCACTGGCTCGCATCATATTATTGTAATTAAACGTCAACGTAATAAAAATACTACCTGGTAAATAAACTTCTAAAAACTCTCTGGCATAGACATGATTGGTTGCACTAGAGCCAACAAAATGTAAAACAGGATCAACAAAATAGAGCAATAACGCCAAAGTAATACCACTTAAAACTGCGGTTAGCATAAACGATGTGCCAGCAACCTTTTCAGCCTTGTCGTTTTCGCCTCGACCTAAAAAAATCGATATTCGGCTAGCAGAACCAATGCCTACTAGCATACCGATGCCTGCCGTTAGGTTCATTACTGGCAAAATGATCCCTGCACCACTCAATGCTTCACGGCCAATCCAGTGACCAATAAAAATGCCGTCAATAATGTTATAAAGCGTATTGACAATGGTTCCAATTACAGCGGGCAGTGCATATTGCCAAAATAATGCACTAATTTTTTTATTTTTAAAATCGTTATAAACATCAAGAGAGTGAGCCATTGCTTTTAATTTCCTGCTGTTAAATATTGTACAGAAGTTACAGATAACTATGTGTTTGAGTTAAAAGAATATAATCATTATTGAAATTCGTTATGATTTATTCATGCCAGTTTGTTGGTTATATTACCAAAATAATAAACACGGTTTGCTATTTTTACTTATTTTTAATTATTGCTGACAGTGGTTTATAGCAACTACCCTAATTTATTCATTGCCATTATGGCGGTTAAATCTTGTCAAAAAATTTTAGGTAATGATGCGTTTTAGTATCTATTTGATGCAATTTGACTGTGCTAGTTTAACAGACTGGTAAATTGTTAATAGCACTTTTTCAACGCTTTGATAAAATAACGCTCTTAATGATTATTGCGATCCAATAGGAACCTCACCAATGAGCGTACAGATAGAAAAGATCATACTGCATAAATTAATTAGAAAAAGTGATACAGAAATCGAATTACAACTTCGTGATTCAATGCTAAATAATGAGCAGGCGGTTGTTAATCTAATTGAAGATATCAACCGTATTTATAACAACAAAAGCAAAGCCTATGGGCTATTTAATAGCGACAGCTTGTTTGAGCAATCGCTAAAAGAGTTACGCCTGGGTAATCAAGACTTTTTACATTTTAGTCAGGAATCAACCAAACAACTGCGTAACGAATTGGCTAAATATCCTTTTGCTGAAGGGGGCACGGTCGTATTTTGTCAGTATCGCTATTTAGCGGTTGAATACCTGATTATTGCGGTATTAAACAGCTGTTTAAGTATGCTAGTTAATGAAGACTTAGATATTAGCGAAACGCAATACCTCGATATCGCTCATGCTGACATTATTGCTCGAGTTGACATTACCGAGTGGGAAACCGAAGCTGACTCAAAACGGTACTTAACTTTTTTAAAAGGACGAGTAGGGCGCAAAGTGTCTGACTTTTTTATGGACTATTTAGGTGCTAGTGAAGGTTTAGATGCTAAAGCACAAAACAAAACGTTGGTTAAAGCAGTTGATGATTATTGTCAAGAAATGCAATTTGATAAACAAGACAAAACTAGCGCACGCGAAAATGTTTACAACTACTGTCAGGCACAATTACAAGCAGGTGAAGAAATTGAGCTGAAAAACCTAGCCAATGAGCTCCCAACAAATGGTGAAAATAATTTTGTTGAATTTATTAAAAATAGCGAATATGACTTAGAAGAAACATTCCCCGTTGATCGCAGTGCACTGCGTCAGCTTAAAAAATTTTCGGGTAGCGGCGGTGGGTTAACATTAAGTTTTGATTCGAATTTGTTAGGTGAACGCGTTAAATGGGATCCGCAAACGGATACGCTAGTAATTAAAGGCGTGCCACCTAATTTACGTGATCAGCTACAACGCAATAGTGGCACTAACTAATTATTCACTAATCATACACAAACAGCATTCTCAGGATAAAAAATGAAATATATTGGAGCACATGTCAGTGCCGCAGGTGGGGTGGATAACGCCCCAATTAATGCCTATCAAATTGGCGCAACCGCATTTGCGCTATTTACCAAAAATCAACGACAATGGCACGCAAAACCGCTTGAATCAGCAATTATCGACAGCTTTAAAAAGCGTTGTGAAAAATATGGCTTTACCAGCAAGCAAATTTTACCGCACGATAGCTACTTAATTAACTTAGGCCATCCTGATCGTGAACAGCTCGAAAAATCACGCACGGCATTTTTAGATGAAATGCAACGTTGTGAACAATTAGGTTTAACGTTACTGAATTTTCACCCTGGAAGCGATCTAAAACAAATATCGGTTGATGAATGTCTATCACGTATTGCCGAATCGATTAACATGACACTAGACAAAACAAGTAGCGTTGTGGCTGTGATTGAAAATACCGCAGGGCAGGGCTCTAATCTGGGCTACAAATTTGAACATTTAGCGCAAATCATTGACCAAGTAGAAGACAAAAATCGAGTGGGCGTTTGCATTGATACTTGCCATGCTTTTGCCGCAGGTTACGATCTCCGTACTGAAAAAGCGTGCCAAGAAACCTTTGCCGAATTTGAAAAAATTGTTGGTTTCAAATATTTACGAGGTATGCATTTAAACGATGCCAAAAGTGAATTTGCCAGCCATGTTGATCGCCACCATAGCTTAGGCAAAGGTAATATTGGCGAAGAAGCATTTAAATATATCATGCAAGATCCAAGAATTGACGAAATTCCGCTTATATTGGAAACCATTGATCCGGATATTTGGGCACAAGAAATTGCTTGGTTAAAGGAGCAAGTGAACTTATGATAAAAAAAGTATTCTACTTTTTTTGTATTTTTACTTTAGCTATGCCTAGTTTTTATAATTATGCAAAAAACCTTGAAAACAACACTTTGATAGAGTTTGATGGTAGTGGTTATCGGAAGGATATTCGAGTATATTCACTAGCATCTATTGATTATATTAAAGATGATCCTAACTTTATGTTTGTTTCATTATCTGATGATATTAAGTTATATGATGAAGAAAATAAGGAAAGTGTTTTTTTGATTCCAGAAGGCAAAAGAAAAAATTATAAAAAGAAAGAATATTTATTAACTGATTCGTATCGAGCTAAGTTCTTTTCTGAAGTGGGGATATCTGAAGACGATACTGTTTTTATTTATGATTATGATCAAAATTATTTAAAATCATTTCCTATTAATAGCTTAAAAGTTTTAGCTATTGTTAATCCTTATAAAGACGCAGATGATGGTCCTTTCTATTTATCTGATTATATGTTTGGTTTTAAATTAGATTCAAAAGGATTGAAAGATTATTCATATAGCAATCTTGTTTATATTGGTAAAGAAAATCCTTTTGTTCAAAAGCCCTTAACGCCTTTATTTTGGAACAAAATTGATGAAAAGGATTCTCCTGTTCTTGATGAAAATGATGACATTACCTCTTTAGCATTTGATGGCGATTTGAAAGATTTAAAAAAAGTGGATAGTTATTTGGCTCAAGCAAATGGTTTTCGTTTTTTTATAGAAAATTATACAATAAAAAATGAAAGTGCATTTTTCCATAGTGGTGAAATCATCGCAAGACATTTAATTATATTAGACTCTGACTCCAATATAATAACGAATGTGATTGACGGTATAATGGAAGGCGACATGTTTTACCCGTTAAATAACTTAAATAGCAAAGATGAGCCTATATATCAATGGACAGGTAAAATTTTAAAGAATGAACCACCTGTTGTATTTGGTTTTAAATCATCATCGTTTGCTTGTACTCCTATTTTTCAATTTATGCACCCATTGCACGACTATTTTGTCCCAAGGTGTGATGCTCGGCACTGATATCCGATAAATTATTTTTATCTGAAAAACCGTAAAATCTCGTTCTTGAGAGGAAGAAGATGTTAATAGAGTAAATTTTATGTAGGATTCTTTTTAAAAAGATTATCTATTTTTAGTATAGCTACAATAATTATATAAATAACAAATTTAGTTAAAATAAGGAATAGCGGTTTGAATCAATCAGTATCGTCACTAGCAGGGCTTAATATTCCACCTTATTACCCAATTGAAGAAAGCCCTTTACCAGCTAGTTTTAGGCAGACTATGCAACAAAATTATGCGCAGCAATTAGTCATGTTAGCCGCAAAAGCAAAAAACGAAGCTGATGATAATGCGATTTGGGGTAGAAATTATCATTATGCGCATGAACGTAATGCAAAATTAAAAGCATGGACATCAGATACTCTTGATGATGTTTTTGCTTATTTAAATGGCGCAGAAAAAGAACCCAGTTTAGATCTAAACAATAATAATCAATTTATTTGCCAAGACAATCTACTATTACTTACGTTGTACCGAGAATGTCGCCAAAAATTACCAGAATGCCACGTATGGCATTTATTACGTGCATATTATATTGAAACAAATATGCAAATTACCCATAAATTAGATTTACTTTTTGAAAAAGAGGAATAACTCCAGTAAGCAGATTTGTGACAATTTACTGACTTATTAGCCAAAATAATACTAAGCGAGCAAAAGGCAAAGCGATATATCGCAGATATTTTTAACGAAATTTTCTTTACCTTTTTAATTTGCTGAAGGTTATGCGGATTATATAGCCGTTGCGAACGCTTTAGACAGATTGAATCCAGAATGGATGGAGAAAGAACTATGAATAAAATAAATCAATTATCATCACAACAACTAATTACCGCCATATTTGAACCTGTAAAGCAATTGAATAAAGCCATGCCAGAACGTATTACTCAATATATTTTATATGGTGAAGACCCAAACGTGTTGGTTGATTTAAATCAGTTAAGCCAATCTTCAAACTCGACGAAAAATCTTTATGAATTACTTAGAAGACCTTGTGATTTGTATATCATTAGCCTTGATGACAAAGCGAATTCATCGGAAGATGCAAGAATAGCTTTTTACCAACGTTGGACTGATGAGTATTCTAATGAACAGATAACCCGTTTTGCCCGAGTTTTAGCCGCAGTTTGTAGCAATTTACACTTTATTAAACTCATTACTTCACAGGTACCATCTTGGTTTTTATATCTGCTATATGATGGTCTGATTACCACAATGACAGATTGTATTAACGAGGATCAACGACAAAATTGGTCAATTAAACAATTACATCAATTGCTTGATGCTCAAGAGCCAGAATCAAGCCAAAAGTTACTAATGGCTATTTTTGATCGTCAAAATATTTCAATTAACTATCAGAGTTATTTCAGAAATTTCTTTATAATTAATGATTTATTACCTTATATTATTGAGCATATCGAGATTTTCAAACAATTACCCGAGCAAGGTATTGCGGTATTAGGGCAAGTTGAGCAATTAAAATATATCCAACAACATCCTGAGCTCCACACACTGATGATTGACTTTATTGCTGTACAGTCATTAAATAGCTCAAAACAAGTTAGCCAGCTAGCAACGGAAATGCTACTTAGCTCTCCGCGCGAAATAGTACAACCACATTTACAACGGTTATTAACCTCAGGTACCGTTAAACAACGTAGCAGTGCTGCGACATTGCAAGCTAGAATGTCATCTGATCCGACAATTTTACAACAAGCCTTAGCTAGCGAAACAAATAAAACCGTTATTACGGCAATTGAAAGTGCACTGTCTCGGCTTGAAAGTGCCAATGCCGTTGAACAACAAGCAACGTTGGTCATTGCTGATTTCGAGCCAATACAAGATATTGATTTACCAATCAATGCTCGAGATATTTTGCAACAAAATTATGAAGAATATTTGATAGAATGTGAAAAAGCAGCGCAAAAAGAGGCTGAATATAATAAAAAATATTTAACAAATTGGACGACAGAAGCAGAAACATATAAAGCTTTAAAAGCGGTCACATCGAAAGATTTGGATGATATATATCACTATTTAAATGGTAAAATTGAGCTTTCGGCATTATTTAAAAAAGCAAATAATAGCTTCAGTACGTCATTTGTATTGGCTAAAAATAGGCTACAAAATTTACCCGAATGTACACTTTTTCATTTTTTGCGTGCGGCTAGATTGGCTGATAAGTATTCTGGCATTTATTATTTTCAACAATTATATGAAAAAAACGAATTTTTAAAAGACTTTGATCTTAGGCAGATAGCCTATGTATTAGCAAAACTTGATGATCCTGAACGTTCTCTCTATGCTATTGCTTTGCCATTTTTAACCACAGACACTTATCATGAGTTCTATGAAAATGAGCCAAACAAATTATGGCCATTTTTTGCCGAACATGAATTTTTGCTTGATGAGGCGTTGGGATTTGCTCCAGCCAACAAAATCTGGTCGTATATCAATATAGATAAAGCGAGCGCTATAAAAATATTACAAACTTTTCCAACTTTGCCTGCTAAATATGTTTCTTATCTATGTGAATTAGCCTTGGAAGAAAGCAAACAAATACGCTATACAGCGCAAGATGCTTTAAGTGTAATACCAAATATTCACAACCAAGTGGAGCAGGCGTTATCATCGGCTAAACAAGAAGTGCGTATTGCAGCAGCTAATTGGCTTGCACAGTTAGGGCAAAAATCTTCGATTAAAGCATTAAATGAGGCTTTACAAAAAGAAAAGCGCGAAACCGTACAAGCGTCATTATTAATTGCGCTTGAAAAAATTGGTGAAGATATTAGCCAGCAATTAACCACTAAAAAACTATTAGCCGATGCACAAAAAGGCTTAAAAGGTAAAAAACCTACTGATTTTGATTGGTTTGATGTAACGCTAATACCATCATTAACTTGGCAAAATGGAGAAGATGTTGATCCACAAATTGTGCAATGGTGGGTATGGTTAGCTGTCAAGTTGAAAGAACCCGCTAACCCATTATTAGGCATTTATAGCCGTTTATTAAGTTTGTCAAGCCAACAACTATTAGGCGAATTTATTTTACAAAGTTTTATCAAACAAGATACTTGTAGACCAACAGTGGAAGAGGCTGAGGCACAAGCCAATTTATTGGCGGATAAGCGCTTACAACAATGTATCAAGTGGTATCAACAATATCCTCAATATTACCCAAGTTATGCCAATATCACTTTTGAACAAATATTTGAAGAGATAAAAAATGAAACACTTGCCGTCTATCTTGGATCGGCCATTAAAGCAAAAGGTCTATTAGCATTAACTCGTGGTATTGAAGGTCGTGTTGCGGTTTCACTAGTACGTAACTATATGAAAGATCATCAACAACGACGAGCACAAATTGAGGCCATGCTTGAACCACTTGCAAATAGTGATGATCCACTTATTACGCAACTCCTCTTATCGCTTGCACGCCGTTATCGTACCGCATCGATACAAGAAAAAGCACGATTATTGGTGGAAAATATTGCGAAGCGTAATGGTTGGACGACCGATGAACTCGCTGATCGCACCATTTCTACCGCAGGGTTAGATGATAATGGGGTGTTAACGCTCGATTATGGCGAACGAATTTTTACGGCGAGTTTCGATGATAAATTTAAATGGCATTTAAAAAATTCAGATGGTGATGAAATTAAAGCGTTACCTGAAGCACGTAAAAGTGAAGATGTAACGTTAGTGAAAGAAGCTAAAAAACAGTTTACTAACAGTAAAAAAGAGCTAACGCAATTACTCAATATGCAAATGACCCGTTTTTATGAAGCCATGTGCGCACAGCGCCATTGGCGAGTTGAGGATTGGCAAAAATACTTGCAACCACATCCAATTGTGGGAAGGCTTGTTCAACGTTTAATTTGGCTTGAATTAGATGACAAAGGGCAAATTGTAAATAGCTTCAGGCCAACCGAAGATGGTAGCTTAATTACTACAGACGATGATGAAATTTCATTAAATCAAGTAAATAAAATCGTTGTTGCACATTCGGCATTGCTATCAAGTGATAACATAAAAGCTTGGCAACATCATCTTAAAGACTACAAAGTCACGCAACTATTTGAGCAGTTTACACACTCATTACCCGATGTGAGTAAAGTTGAAAATAATATTATCAATGAATGCTTTGGCTGGTTAACTGATAGCTTTACCCTACGTGGCATTTTAACAAAATTGGGCTATAAACGTGATGCTGTTGAAGACGCAGGTTGTTTTTATGGCTACTATAAATATTTTGTTGGCCTTAATCTGTATATCAATATTGAATTTAGCGGCAGTATGGTACCTGAAGAAAATGTTCCTGTGGCACTTTTTAACCTGTATTTTAGTAAAAAACCCGGTTTAAAACACCGAGCAATTGAACTTAATCAAGTGCCGCCTGTATTGCTTGCAGAAGGCTATGCTGATTATATGGCTGTTGCTAAGGCCAGCAGTGGTTTTGATCCAAAATGGGAGCAGAAGCTATTATGGTAAAAAACGCACAAGCTATTCGTTTAAGTGCTGAACAACGTTATGCTGATGAGCTAAATACGCTACTTGAATTAGATAATGCAAACAATAAACCTCAAGGTTGGAACTTATCACCCAAATTAGTACGGCAATTTATTTTAGGTAATAAAGAGCTGGGCATTAGTCGTAAATTTTTTGGTGATGATCCGCTGGTCGATCGGGCAATTGTTTCTTTACTTGGTAAACAAGGTTTGATGTTAGTCGGTAAGCCGGGGACCGCTAAATCGATGTTGTCTGAATTGCTAGCGGCAGCGATTAGTGGCGATTCAAATCTTACTATTCAAGGCACGGCTGGCACCAGTGAAGATCATATCCGATATGCTTGGAATTACGCTTTACTATTAGCCGAAGGACCAACAGAGCGCGCATTAATCGGCTCGCCTATTTACCATGGTATGCAACAAGGTAAAATTGTTCGTTTTGAAGAGATCACGCGTTGCCCACCCGAAATTCAAGATGCACTGGTATCATTAATGTCTGAAAAGCAAATGATGATCCCTGAAATGGGGCAAAGTGTAAAAATGAGTGCTAAGCCTGGATTTAATCTTATTGCTACGGCAAACTTGCACGATCGTGGTGTGCACGAAATGTCGGCTGCATTAAAACGTCGCTTTAATTTTGAAACGGTTAATCCTATTACAGATAAAAATTTCGAAATAGAATTAATTCAAACACAACTTAATCAGGAATTAGGCGAATTAAAATCACAAGTCATTGTCCCTATTGATGTCATTGAACTGCTAGTGACCACATTTCAAGAGCTAAGACAAGGGCAAACGCAAAATGGCACTCACCTTAAAGTGCCTGATGCCGTGATGTCAACGGCTGAAGCTGTGAATATTGTGTATGCTTCAGCATTAGATGCTTATTATTTTGGTGATGGCACACTAAATGGGGGGCAGATTGCCAAACAACTGATAGGTGTTGTTTTAAAAGATAATGCTGACGATATCAAACGAATTCAATTTTATATGGATAATGTGGTGCGTGAACGGGCTAAACATTCATCGCAATGGCACTCGTTTTATCAGGTATCTAAACATTTTTGGAAATAATTAATCAATAATGATAATGAGCCGATCACAATTACCACAACGCCTACAACATGCTTTAATAGGTAAAGATGCTTTGCAACAACAGCAGATCTATTTTGCGCCTGTACGTCATCATAGTCCTGCTTGTAGCTATGCTGTTAGGCAACTGATTAACCAAATTAAACCTACCCATGTTTTAATTGAAGCGCCTGCGAGTTTTTCATCCATACTCGATGAATTATTACATCACGAAACTGAGCCCCCTATAGCCATACTTTGCCAAGCTGATATCCAAATAGCAAAATACCTAAATAATGAAGAGCAGGCGATAGGTAACAAGCAAGATAACGAAAAAGATAACGAAAAAGATAACGATAATGAATTGCTATCAGCAACGGAATTGATTACGCGCACCGCATTTTACCCATTTTGTAGCTACTCGCCTGAATGGCAAGCAATGCAATTGGCCAAAAAATACCATGCCAATATTCAATTTATTGATCTACCTTGGGCTGAGCAAGCTGTTCAAGAAATGATGCCAAAGCATGATGCATCATTGTTATGTGAAACCTATTTGAAACACAGTGAATATATTACGCAATTAGCTAGAAAATTACACTGTCGTGATCATGACGAAGTTTGGGAACATTTGTTTGAGTTACGTGATTTTGCTGATATTGCTAACTGGCGCACTTTTTTTGAAGATACTTTCATTTGGTGTGCCATGGCAAGGCTAGAGTATACTGCTTCATCGCTTGAATTAGAAGGCTCTAGCCAACGAGAACAGCATATGATAACGGCAATTAGGCAATTAAAACAGTCCATGCCAGAGGCAAAAATTGTCGTTGTCACAGGGGGATTTCACACTTTAGCGTTGTATGAGGGATTGGCGAACGCAAAACTCATTGTACCGAACAAAGCAAAAATTAATAAAGTAAATCAACAGCGCGAGGCGAAACAATGGCAAAATAAACGTGATAGTGATCGAACTTGGCTTATTCGTTATAGTTTTGAGCGGCTTGATGCATTAAACGGCTATTTTGCCGGTATGCCTTCTCCTACTTATTATCAAGAAGTGTGGCAGTCAATGCTAGCTTATGAACAAAATTATGAACAAAATCAAGCGCAAACTACACAAGATCACCGACAAGCACAAGCCTTGCAATTTTTATCAAATATTGTGCAGCAATTACGAAAACAGCAAAGTGTTGATAATGGCGTCAATAATGAAATTGGCTTGGTACCCTTAAAATCTGCGATTGAACAAACCTATTTATTAGCCGAGTTACGAGGGCATTGTGGGCCAGGACGATATGATTTACTTGATGGTATACAGTCAGCCTTTATCAAGGGTAGCATTCATGATGTGCGTGGAGAATTTTGGCAAATAATTCATCGTACTTTATCGGGCGACCAATTTGGCAAAATCCCAAGTAACATTGCTTCACCGCCGTTAGTCAATGAGGTTTACGCAATGCTCAAAAAGTATCGTTTTAAATTAGACGATACATTACCTAAAATTGCACATATTGATATTTACCGTAAACCTGAACATCGGCAACGGAGCCGTTTTTTACATCTGCTGGCTTTTTTAGATGTTGGCTTTGCCCAGCGCCTTGATGGCCCCAATTACCAGTATGGAACACGGTTAACCATCATGTTTGAAGATTGGCAATACCAATGGACACCAATGGTTGAAGCCAAGTTAATTGAGCTATCACAACAAGGCACTCGGTTAGAACACATTGCTTTACAAAAACTACATCTATTGATGGAGTCATTAACCGAAGATGGCATAACCCAACCTTGCCAACTTGTTGTTCAAATTATGCTAAAAGCGGCTTTAATGGGATTTCCATCCTATTTTACAACGTTATTGACAAAGCTATCAAAATACTTAGATACGGACAATACATTGTCATCATTAGTTGATTGTGGGCATCGATTACTTTATTTATGGCAGGGGCGTGATTTTTTAGCGCTTAATGATAGTGTCACTTTGTTAGCTTTATTAGCTAAAGTACCAAGGCAAGCTTTTTTCTTGCTAGATACATTAAAGCAATCAGATGAGCAACAACAGCAAGAAAATTTCAATACATTATTATCACTTAGAGATCTACTCAATAATTTACCTGAGCAACTTAACTCGAAAAAGCTTAAGCAGGATTTTTATTTTAATTTACAACGTTTACAGCCTTTATTAACCCAAGCGCCACTAATTCGTGGTGCCATTGATAGTCTCTGCTACCTAGATTCGCAAATTAGCCAATCAGAACTTGATGAAAAAATAAAAATTGCTTTTGATTTAGGTGCTCAATATGAACAGGTAAGTAGTTATTTAACTGGCTTGATTCAATGTTCACCAGAATTACTTATTCAATCGTCGCAACTGCTAATGAGCCTTGATGAATTGTTGGTACATTGGGATCAAGAAAAATTTATACAAATACTGCCTGATTTACGATATGCCTTTGCAAAGTTGACGCCGAAACAAAATGCGACAATTGCTGAAAAAATTGCTAAAAAATATCATATCAAAAAGCAGAGCATGGACTTTGAACAATATAAATTTAGTGATGACGACTTACAAAAAACACTCGCTTTAGAATTTGCTATTTGCCAGTATATTAATCAACAACAACTCCAAGATTGGTTTAAACGGTAAGGTATAAACATGAATAATAATAAACCAATAATCGACACGCAAACCGTTAATCATATTAAACGATGGCGGTTGATTTTAGGTAAATATGCTGATCATCACCTTAATCAAATAGCATTCGATCAAAATGATCTTAGGTTAGCACAATCATTAGATTTCCTTTATCGGCATGAATACCGTCAACGAGGGTTAAACGTGGATGAACAAGATCACACAAAGCACAAAGGGAAGGGCGGTAGCAATCATCATTCTGTGTTTAACACCATTAGTTGGTTAAATAAAACGCGAAAACTATTTCCTAAAAGCACTTTTGAACGAATGCAACAGCAGGCAATAGAACGTTATCAATTACACGAGATCTTAAACGATCCTAGCGTTATTAATGCGTTAGAACCCAATATGAATTCGCTGCATTTATTAATGAATTTTCGGGGGCAATTAAAAAAAGAGGTTTATTTGGCAGTAAAAGAATTGATTCAAAGGGTTGTTGATCAGATCTTACAAAAAATTAAACCCAATTTTATTAATGCGATAAGCGGTAAAAAACATCGATTTCGACCTTCCCAAATACGTTGTAGCCAAAACTTCGATTGGCGAGCTACAATGAAAGCCAACTTAAAACATTTTGATCAAAACAACCAGCGACTGATGATTGAAAATGTCATTTTCAACTCGCGAATGAATAGGCATTTACCTTGGGATATTATTTTATGTGTTGATCAAAGTGCATCAATGAATAACTCAATTATCTATTCTGCGGTTTGTGCAAGTATTTTGGCGAAATTACCTACAATTAATTTGCACTTGTTTGTTTTTGACACGCAAATTGTTGATCTTACTCATTTAGCTCACGATCCTGTTGAAGTGCTTATGAGCGTTCAGTTAGGTGGCGGAACAAATATTGCAAAAGTGCTTAATTATGCTGAACAAAAAGTCAAAACCCCGCATCGAACTATTATGGTATTGGTTAGTGATTTTTGCGAAGGGGGATCACTCATTGAACTTTATATCACCGTGTCAAGGATGAATAGTAACCGCATTAAAATGTTAGGATTAGCCGCATTAGACGACAATGCCGAGCCGGTTTATGATTTGCAAATCTCACAGCAATTAGCTAATCGAGGTATGCAAATTGCTGCATTAACGCCTGAACATTTTGCTACTTGGTTAGCGGAGGTTATGTAATGAGTTGGCAGCAAATTTATTTAAATTATGATCAAGACGCTTTAGCGCTTTATGCTAACATTGGTTTAATTCGCCGCGCTCGTAAAGATATTGAGGCAAATAAAATTGAATTTATTCAGCAAGAAAATAATAATGTTTTGCAATTCAATGCTGATGGACAACAAGTTTGTTTGCCTGCACAAGGGATTCAAGCCGCTAGTTGCAGTTGCCCAGCGCATGGGCATTGTAAGCATATCATATCGGCTGTTTTATGGTTGCAAGCGCATAATTCGGAGCATGGTTCAGCAAATAGTTTAGCAAATAGCTCAGCAAATAACTCAGTACCAGAAGAAACTCCCTCTCATTGCACTAAACAAGATGATAAAAGCCCAATAAAACCATTAACGCCATTAGATGATTTGAATAAAGCTAATAATCAGGCTAAACAAGATCAGATTAAGCCAATCACGCCTTTAACTAACGTGTTAACTGAATTATTATCATTAGATGCCAGCAAGCTTTTAAAAAAAGCAGGTAAAGCGAACACACTGACGGCTTATGAACTTGTATGCAATTGGCAAAACAATAATTTACTGACAATTCAATACCAACAATCGCAACAATCGCAACTACGTATTACGGTACCTGAAAGTTCTGAACCTATTATTTATATAGCAGGAACAGGTTTTGATGGGATGATCTCAGCGCTCCCCATAAAACAAAAAATGGCCGTGCATTTAGCCATTATTGCTTATCTTTTTGAACAAAATAATCAAGCATGGCAATGGCCAGTAACCGTAGATCAGATAAAAAATGAGACTCAACTACTTTCACTTGAAGAAATTACCCTCATAAAACAGATTCAAACATATATTTATAAGCTTATTTATCAAGGCTTATCTCATATTAGTCATAATCAACTATCGCATTTACAATTATTCAATATATCAGCCAAAACACAAAATTTACCGCGGTTGGCGGCAATGCTTAGGCAACTATGTCAATTGGTTGAATTACTGGCTAACCGCCATTTTACCGTTGAAGAACAAGATATTTTACTGTTTTTGGGGCAGATAAAAGCTTATACCGAAATGCTATTACATAATCAAGGTGAACCGCTTAGCAAATTGCGAGGTAAGATAACGCGCCAATATAAAACAACAGAGCAAGCACTTGACTTATTACCATTAGGGGGACGTTGGTGGCAAAGTAGAACAGGAGCCGTTGGTGCAACATTTTACTTTTGGGATATAAAACAACAACAATACCAAGAAACGACATTAGCCAGAACTGATAAAAATAATATCAATTTTAACCGTGTAACAATTTGGAACAGTATGTCGATATGGCAAACATCCCCTGATAGGTTAATGCAAAATGCCATAACACTTCACCACCCACGTATATCCCAAGATGGCGAGTTAGCCAGTAGTGGTTCGACCGCTACGTTACAACAAAACGGGTGGAATGATGAAAATTATCTTAAATTTAAAGCAACTACAGGCTTCCAAAATTGGTCAGTATTAAATGGTTATTTGCAAAATAGCCATTTGGATGACGTGCTTTTTAATGAGGTAGTATTTGTTCATATACAAAATAACGATAAACCGTATTTTGATGAAATTAGGCAAAGTTTAGTTTGGTGCGTAAAAGATGCCGAGAAAAACCAGTTATTTTTACGGCTGTTTTGGGATGAATATAGAAAATCACGCATTGAGGTTTTACGTAGTTTTCTAGAAACACAAAATCAGCCTTTAACCATATTAGTGAAAGTCGTAAAAAACGAGAGTTTTTTAGATTTAGAACCTTTCGCTTTACTTTATAAAGCACAAAAAACAAATGAAATAAAAACCTTAAATCTTGATTTTGAAGATTCTTGGCGCCGAAGAAAAACCGTAGTGGCCGAACACATGTTTCTCTCAAATACTTATACAATGCGAAAAATGCAGTTAAGCGAAAATAATTACACTAAAGATTCGCTTTCAACTTTTATTATTCAGCCACTATTAACAATACTTGAAAGTGTGGCTTGTTCAGGACGACTTGAATTATTTATCGATCAAAAACAGCAATTGAAAGCAATTCAACATGATTGTGATACTTTAGGATTAAACTCGTTAAGTTTAGTGTTAAACAAAATCCTTAGCAATCAACTCATCTCGATAACGCATCTATTACAAGCGGTTTATTTATGTTATCTATTAAAAAAAATGCATTATCAATTACCTATACAGCTTATTAAGCCGAATTGTTAGCTTAAAAATCGTTCAGAAAAGCTATTGATTTTATTGAAGTTTTTTGGCGCAATTGCTTTCTCATCCTAAATCATTTTAAAGTCGTTAAAATGGTTGTTATTGATGCCAAAATGAATCGCCAATGCATTAATCGTAAAAATGATTAAACTCTATAAAAAGTAAAAGTGGTGATTCAATCTGATAAATTAATCAATCGTTTTTTAGTAAGTAAAGAAATAATGAAAAACGTTATAAGAAAATTCGCCTTGCCTTAGTGTAACCTTGCTTTAGTATAACTTAGCTTTTTAGGCTACCAGCCAGAGCAATTAACTCTGGCAGAATATCTAAAATTAACACCAACTGTTGCATAACTAACAAATCATTATTGGCTAGATTATCATTGATCGAGAGCGTTTCAATATAATCTGTGGTCGATTTTTTTATTAATTGATATTTTTCATCCAGTTTTTTATCTGTTAACAGATTGATAATATACACGGATAGATCGTCAAACAGTTCAAGTGTGTGGGGCGAAATCCCTTTATCTCGATGTGCGCCTAAGGTAGAAAGATAACTAATCAATGTATGATTAAGGGTTAATAAACGAAATCCTTGATCAATAACAGTTGGGTTCATATGAGGCTCTTTTGTCATCAAACTAATTAAAGACGATAAATCGGCATTGCTATCATGAGCGGCTCGCCTTGCTAATCGATATTGCGGATCGTTGGTTTTTCCTGATAAGTACTGGCTACCAATTAGTGCTAAATAATGGCTGTCATCATGACAAACTCGATCAATCAATTTCGGTAAGTTTCTAAATTTCCAATCAGGCCAAATAAAACTGACGGCAAACCACGCAATAAAACACCCTATTAAGGTGGCAATAATGCGTGAAATAGCCACCGAAATGCTACTTTCACCAATCAGGCTAAAGCTAAAAAATACTAACAATGTAATAAAGGCGGTGGCGTAAGCATATTGTGAATTTTTAAATAAAAAGAATAACCAACCAGTAATGATAATTAACACTAACTGCTCTTCAACGCTAGGAAATAAATAAGTAAGAGGAATGCCAATAATAATACCTAATAGAGTGCCGATTACACGTAATTTTAATCGGTGTTTTGTCGTTGAGTAATTAGGCTGGCAAACAAATAGGCTGGTTAAGATAATCCAATAGCCATGAGTAAGTTGGAAAAAGGAAAGTACCATATAGCCAACAAATAAGACAAGGCTCATACGAATTGCGTGGCGAAATAATGCTGATTTAATCGTCAAATTACGTTTAATTTTGCTAAAAATATCATGAAAGCTTGTTAACTCTTCGTCAACTAATTGGTTATCTTCTTGTTCTTTTGATAGATGTTGCTCAGTATCAACATTGGCTAATAATAGATCAATAGATAGCAAGTTTTGATATAAGCTTTGCAAAGATTTAACCAATAATGCATTGTTTTTATCACGAATTTGATATTGTTTGATAGCTTCTTCAAGGTACGAAAAGTAATGCACAAACAGGGGATCGTGCTGATAAGTTTGATTTAGCTTAATTGACACAGCTAACTTAGTGCAAGCTTTGCCTTGCAAATTTAAAATACGGGCAAACCGAAACAAAATATCGCTATGCTTAAAATGCTGGCTTAAAGTTTGATAATTGCTATGTGACGAGCTAGCCCGCTCATGAATATCTTGTGCGACAAAATAATAGTTAAGCATCTTTTTGACAGAAGATTGCCCTCTGTAACTCTTTAGTCGATTAAACAGTGTGCTTTTGGTTTGATTAAAAGCATTAACCAACTGATTATTGCTATCGGCCAATTGTTGTGTTTGTTTGATAAAATGATTGGTTTCATCGGGATCAAACATGGCCGCTTTATCATCAAGATATTGTGCCAACTTTAAAAAACAGTAAGATAAGCCTTGTTGTGTTGTCCGAATTGGTTGAATCATTGATTCAATAAACGAAACAATACTATACCAAAGTGTTCCTAACAACAAAAAACAGGGTAATGTATAGTTATCTGTATATAAATTATGCCCAAGCATGGTATAGGCAGCAATCAAAAGTGACCCAAAAGCAATGACGCCATAACGTTGCCCAAGCGTACCTAGCATAATAAAAATAAATGTTGAAGACATCAGCCCCACAATAAACAATGCCGGGTAATCAAATAACCACTCGACCGAAAAAGTCGCAATAGAAAAACAGAACAATGTCAGTATGATATTAATACAGCGACTTAATGGGCGGGTGTCGATTTCAGTTAAACCTGCCGCGACAACGCCAAGAGTCAGCGGAATAACCAGCGAAGTGTGTCCTAAATACCACGGAACCAACGTCGATCCCGTTAAACTAATTAACATTCGAAGACTAAAAAGAAGATTACTGCTGTAAAAGACTTTACGTAAAGTCAAAATGAATGCGTGCACGGTGTATACGGTTTAGTGTGAGTTGTAATGGTGGTTGGTAGCATACTATATTGTCGGGATTTGTGGAAGAGTAGGCAAAAATTGTCATTCTTTATAAGGCGAAAATAAAAAATTAAATAAAATCAATACCT
>NZ_LZGX01000036.1:0-11887 GCF_001690825.1 Gilliamella sp. Fer1-1 | reverse complement strand
TACTAGCTATTTTCTTGATTGCACCTTTAATTATTATAGCCATAAATTGGCATTGGCAACCAGCATCATTAAATAATACATCTAAATATTTATTCTTAATAACTGAAACAGCAAGCTTTCCTTGGGCAATAATTACATCGACAATTTTATTTTTAGTCTTTTGCCTATTACAGTCCAGTAAAACCAAAAATAAAATTATATTATTATGGTTGCTTCTTGTTAGCGCAATATTAAGTGGGCAAATAATTAAACACTTTTTAAAATTGCAAACAACTGAACCAAGGCCTTATGTACTTTGGATGGAAAAAGAATTTAATATTAGTAAACAACAATTTTATTCACAAACGACATCAGAAAAAAAAGAGTTTATCCAGCAATTATTTAAAAATTCATCTACAATCCCAAGTTGGTTATCTTACCACTGGCAAAATGAAACTAGTTTTTCATTTCCGTCTGGGCATACTTTATTTGCTGTAACTTGGGCTTTTTTAGCTTTGCTATTACTGAAATTCAAACAGCATTATGTGATAACATCGGTTATGATTATTTGGTCGATATTAATTGAAATCAGCCGATTATTATTAGGAATGCACAGCCCTATTGATATAATAGCAAGCGTATTAATTGCATGGATAATTTCATTAATCTGCTGTTTTTGTAATAGAAAATGGCATATAGTAGAAAGGTAATTTTCGAACGTCACTATAGTTGATAGATAGATTAACTGGCCAAAGCAATTTGTATAAATAAACAGGTATAATAAACAAAAACGTTTTAACTAAAAATAAAAAAGAAAGGTCAACATTATGAAATTTGTTATCTCAATTTTATTAATAATTATCATCTTTGCTATCTCAATTGCGATAGGCTCGTCCAATGATCAAATTGTCACATTTAATTATTTGGTTGCTAAAACTGAAATCCGCTTATCGGTGTTATTAGCCATTTTATTTGGTTCTGGTTTCCTTGTTGGTTGGATCTTAACTGGTATTTTCTTTATAAAATCTAAATTACAGCATTCATCAACAAAACGAAAACTGAACAAGCTACAAAAAAAATATGATGAAAGCATGGCTAATCATCAACAATTAAACTTAACTAAAAACCATTAAGAACAGATTACTATGTTTGAATTGTTATTTCTGTTACTTCCTATTGCAGCTGGATACGGTTGGTATATGGGTGACAGAAATGCTAAACAAAAACATCTAAACCAATCTAATCGCCTATCTCGTGAATATGTAGATGGGTTGAACTTTCTTTTGTCTAACCAAAAAGATAAAGCCGTCGATCTTTTCTTAGACATGTTAAAAGAAGACGAAGGCACGCTTGAAGCTCATTTAACATTAGGTAACTTATTTCGCTCACGGGGAGAAGTTGACAGAGCAATACGAATTCACCAAGCGCTATTAGAAAGCTCGTCTTTAACGTTTGAACAACGACTATTAGCCATTCAACAACTTGGTCGTGATTATATGGTTGCAGGCCTTTACGATCGTGCCGAAGAGATGTTTTTACAATTAATTGATGAAGAGGATTTCCAACAATACGCATTGCAACAACTTATCATCATCTATCAATCAACCAGCGAATGGATAAATGCCATTAACATGGCGTCAAAACTGGTCAAACTTGGTAATGAAAAATATAAAACCGACATTGCACAATTTTACTGCGAATTAGCATCACAGGCTATTGCTAATGATGAGCTTGACAAAGCAAATAGTTTATTACAAAAATCAGCAAACGCTGACACAAAATGCGCTCGAACTTCGCTCATGCAAGGACGAATTTTTATGATGCAAAATAAAACAGAGCAAGCTATCAACTGTTTTCAACAAATATTACAGCAAGATAAAGCCTTTATTGGCGAAGCGTTACCTTTATTAAAAGAGTGCTATTTAAAATTAAATAACCAACATGAATTTCAGCAATTTTTACAATTATGTGTCGATCAAGACTCTGGCAGTGTAGCTGAATTAATGCTTGCCGATCTTATTGAAAAACAAAAAGGTCTAGATGCAGCACAATACTACATGTATCGTGAATTACTTAAACATCCTAACTTAAAAGGATTTTATCGATTAATGGATTATCATGTTGCTGATGCGGAACAAGGCAAAGCAAAACAAAGTCTTTTACTTTTACGCAACATGGTGGGAGAACAAATAAAAGCAGTGCCCAATTATCGATGCCAAAAGTGTGGATTTACAGTTAATTCCATTTATTGGTTATGCCCAGCTTGCCGTTCTTGGTCCACAATCAAACCCGTTCGTGATTTTGAACAACTTTCTGATAAATAAAAAGAGATCTTTATGTTTTTAATTGATTCCCACTGTCATTTGGATAGCTTGGATTTTAGTACTAAATCTATCGAAGATGTTTTACAAGAAGCAAACAACAACGATGTTAAACACTGCTTAAGCGTGGCAACAACATTATCGGGCTATGAATCGATGAAAAAGCAACTTTTGCCCTACAAAAATCAATGCTCGTTTTCATGTGGAATTCATCCGCTTAACCTTGATGATGAAACGTACGATGCGGAAAGATTTGAAATCTTAGCACAAGAAGACAACGTTGTAGCACTTGGAGAAACAGGGCTCGATTACTATTACCAACAAGACAACCTAGAATTACAACAAACTATATTTAAAGAACATATTCGACTAGGTCGAAAGTACAGCAAACCAATTATTGTTCATACCCGTAATGCTAAACAAGACACTTTAAAAATATTAAAAGACGAGCATGTCTATTCAGGTGTACTACACTGCTTCACAGAAGACATCGAAACCGCAAAACAACTATTAGACATTGGTTTTTATATTTCATTTTCAGGGATTATCACCTTTAAAAATGCCGAAAATCTGCGAGAAGTTGCTAAATATGTACCGCTTGATCGTATTTTGGTCGAAACTGACTCTCCTTATCTTGCCCCTGTTCCATACCGAGGAAAAGAAAATCAACCCGCTTATGTTCGTGAAGTTGCACAATATTTATCTGTGTTAAAAGGTGTTTCATTGGAACAGATCGCACAAAAAACCACGTATAATTTTTGTCAATTATTCAATCTGCAAGGAAAATTAAATGAATTATAAATTAGCCATTGATTGGGATGATTTTTTAACAAACTATTGGCAAAAAAAGCCTGTAATCTTGCGTAAAGCGTTTGCTAATTTTATTGATCCTATTACGCCTGATGAACTAGCAGGTCTAGCAATGGAAGAAGAGATAGATAGCCGTATCGTATCGAATAAAAATGGTATCTGGGACGCGCAATTTGGGCCATTTACCCAATATGATGACTTAGGTGAAGATCATTGGAGCTTGCTAGTTCAAGCCGTTGATCATTGGCATACGCAAGCAGCGCGCTTAATTGAACCATTTAAATGCCTTCCACAATGGCAATTTGATGACTTAATGATTTCTTATGCAACACAAGGTGCTGGCGTTGGACCACACATTGATAATTATGATGTCTTTATTATTCAAGGTATGGGGCGTAGACGTTGGCAAGTAGGTGATCGCAATCAAAATTATAAGCAATATAGTGCACACAAAGCATTATTGCATGTTGAAGACTATCAACCAATCATTGACGAAGAGATCACCGCTGGTGATATTTTATACATCCCCCTAGGTTGTCCACATAATGGCGTATCAATTGGTGAATCATTAAGTTATTCTGTCGGTTTTATAACGCAAACATCGCAAACATTGCTAAGTAACTTTGCCGATTATATCATTGATAACTTACCAACAGCTATTTATTATCAAGATAAAGATTTGAAGCTACCTGACGATCCGTACCGAATCCAACCTTATGAACTTGCAAAAATACAAGATCAACTCATCGACTTAATCAAAACACCCAAATTATTCAACGACTGGTTTGGCAAGCATATTACAATACCTATGCACGATTTAAATATTATCCCAGTTGAAACGCCATACGATTATTATGAATTTGAATCACTACTAAAAAATGGCGCACAGTTACATCGGGTTCCCAGTATTCGTATACTTAAAGTGGGTGATTTTGGCTACATTCATGGTGAAAAAATTGATTTACCTATGCCAATTATTGATCTGCTTTGTAAAACAGACACACTATGTTACCAACAGATACAAGACAAAAATACACTGCAAGTAATGCTTGATTTTGTCAACAAAGGCTATTGGTATTTTACTGAAGAATAACATAACTTATCCACCGATAATAAAATAGGTGGATAAAAATACAATTTAAAAGCTTTAAACTTGGCTTTTTATAAGTTTTAAGTATATACTTGCCCCGCTATAATTTACCTGCCGTTTAATCACAAATTAAACACCATAAAACACAAATTTTAAGTAACTATCTATTTTAATAACTAGAGGTAAACATGAAACCTGACGTAGACTTCGCCACGCAAGCTGAAAGTGAACACACAACCCCATATCAAAAGAAAACACTTTTTGCATCCACAGTAGGTTATGCACTGGATGGCATGGATATGATGATTTTAGCCGTCTGCTTTAACCTAATTTCAGTCAGTTTTAACCTAACAAAAACAGATTTAGGAACTTTAACATCAGTAACCTTACTTGGCGCAGTATTGGGTGGTATTTTATTTGGGGTGCTTGCAGATAAATATGGACGAGTAAAAGTCTTTTCATGGACAATTTTGATATTCTCCCTCTTTACTGGGTTATGTGCAATTTCACCTAACTATGAATGTTTTTTGATATTCCGTTTTTTAAGTGGGCTTGGACTTGGTGGCGAATTCGGCATTGGTATGACCTTAGTTTCTGAAAGCTGGCCTAAACATAAACGTTCAAGAGCCACATCAATTGTGGCATTAGGCTTTCAAGTCGGTATCATTTTGGCTGCACTAACGGTAAACTTTATTGGTGAAGTTTATGGTTGGCGCTGGGCGTTTGCCATGGGGGTTCTACCTGCTCTATTTGTTGCATGGACACGTAATGGATTAAAAGAGCCAGAAATATGGCAAAATCTAAAAAACCAAAACAAAAACCAAATTGCTATAGGTAAATTATTTAAAACTCCACGAACTACAGCAACAACACTAGGATTAACCATTGCTTGTGCTGTACAAAACTTCGGCTTTTATGGGCTGATGGTTTGGATGCCAAATATGATTGCAACAGAACTCAAATTACCGTTTAAAAACACCATGTTTTGGACCATTTCAACCACCATTGGCATGTCATTAGGGATCTTAATTTTTGGCTGGTTATGTGATAAATTTGGCCGTCGCCCTTCTTATATCCTATTTTTATTCATTTCAGCTGTTTCGATTTGGTTCTATTTCCATCAAACGGATATGTTGATATTAATCATATTTGGCTCAGTCATTGGCTTTTTTGTCAATGGCATGATGGGCGGATACGGTGCATTGCTTGCTGAACATTATCCAACTGATGCACGCTCAAGCGCCGAAAATATTATCTTCAACGTTGGGCGAGGTATCGCGGGAATATCCCAAGTGCTTATCGCTTATTTAGCCGAAATATACTCAACTAGCTATGCACTTGCATTACTTTCAGCGGCTTACTTATTATCAGCAGCTGCATTTGTCTTTTTAATACCTGAAACAAAAGGTAAAGCGCTAGAATAAATAGATAAAAGACAGGGCGCTTGTTCTGTCTTTTATATCAGCGTTTATATCAACTTAACCTAATAATAACTAATCCTCGCCAAAATATGAGACTATACTCGCCGATATCAATGCGTTATTAAGGTAATACAGATTTGGGTATTGCGCTAGTGATATCCAGCCATCAGCTCAATGTCGGCGAACCCGCTTATAATTGGTTTTATAGTGATCCGTATCTTGCAGTGATTGGATGTTTAAGTTGTTACCCACATCCATGTTGACTGTGTTGCCTTTTAATTGGCCGCCTATGATGTTAGTGTCGTTGCCCGTTTTGATGGTGAGTTTGTTTTTCGCATCAATCACGCTTTCTGTCCAAGCACTACCGTCCGCATTTTCTCGCTCTCGGCTAAAGTTGGCATTGCCTTTAAAGCGGAAGTTAGAGGATAATTACAACCAATTTTGTAAAAATAATTCAGGAGTCTATACCGTTTCGTTTTGGTTTTTTGTTTGGTTGGATTTGGTTTTGGGTTATTGTTGAGCTTGTTTTAGATTGTTTCTTGCCTTTTTATGAGATGTTGGTTTCAGCTCAGCGATATCTTGACAAAGCTGAAAACCAATAAATCAAAAAATATTCGCTATTTAGGAATTTTTCCTGTCCACCAAATCGGCTTTTCATCTGCTCCTAAGTTATCAAAAACAGATAGTGGTATTTGTTCATAACTTATTGAGTAAGGTAATATAGTTATGGCCACCATTACTGGTCGATACTTATAATCGGGTTCTGATTTAAACCATTCATGATTCATCTTGGCGGATTCAACACACTGATGAAATGCATAAAAGTAACGCTCAAAAATATCATATAAAGTTGATTTTGTTCTGTCTAAATCACTTTTGGCTTTACCAGATAAAATAGGACCCCAATCAATGGCGTCCCTATCTAACTGTTTAAACTCTTCCTCAACCAATTTCATTAAAGATTCAGCCGTATCTAGCTCTTCTAATTTTAAATATCGACGATATAAACGGTCTGTTAAAATAGACCAATCTTCTTTAGGATATTTCGGCAGCAGATAATATGAAATACAATCAAAAAATAATTTCATATCACTGTCTGTACCTAGAGGAAATACAGAGCTCCCTCCAAAAAAACCGGTATCTTCTGACATTATTCATTTACTCCTTATTTTCTTTTAAACCTAGTTTCAGCTCAGCGATATCTTGCCAAAGCTGAAAACCAATAAATCAAAAAATATTCGCTATTTAGGAATTTTTCCTGTCCACCAAATCGGCTTTTCATCTGCTCCTAAGTTATCAAAAACAGATAAAGGTATATATCTATAATCAACAACATAAGGCACTTGAGCCATGCATACCATTACTGGCTCATACTTATAATCGGGTTCTGATTTAAACCATTCATGATTCATCTTGGCGGATTCAACACACTGATGAAATGCATAAAAGTAATCATCAAAAATATCATATAAAGTTGATTTTGTTCTGTCCAAATCACTTTTGGCTTTACCTGATAAAATAGGACCCCAATCAATGGCATCTCTATCTAACTGTTTAAACTCTTCCTCGACCAATTTCATTAAAGATTCAGCCGTATCTAGCTCTTCTAATTTTAAATATCGACGATATAAACGGTCTGTTAAAATAGACCAATCTTCTTTAGGATATTTCGGCAGCAGATAATATGAAATACAATCAAAAAATAATTTCATATCACTGTCTGTACCTAGAGCAAATATGGAACTTCCCCCACAAAAACCAGTATCTTCTGACATTATTCATTTACTCCTTATTTTCTTTTAAACCTAGTTTCAGCTCAGCGATATCTTGCCAAAGCTGAAAACCAATAAATCAAAAAATATTCGCTATTTAGGAATTTTTCCTGTCCACCAAATCGGCTTTTCATCCGCGCCTAAGTTATCAAAAACAGATAAAGGTATATATTTATAACTTATTGAGTAAGGTAATGTAGTTATAGCCACCATTACTGGTTCATACTCATAATCCGGATCTGATTTAAAGCCCTCATAATTTATTTTGGCAGATTCAACACAATAATGAAATGTATAAAAATAACCATTAAAAATATCATATAAAGTTGATTTTGTTCTGTCTAAATCACTTTTGGCTTTACCTGATAAAATAGGACCCCAATCAATGGCTTCTCTATCTAACTGTTTAAACTCTTTCTCAACCAATTTCATTAAAGATTCAGCCGTATCTAGCTCTTCTAATTTTAAATATCGACGATATAAACGGTCTGTTAAAATAGACCAATCTTCTTTAGGATATTTCGGCAGCAGATAATATGAAATACAATCAAAAAATAATTTCATATCACTGTCCGTACCTAGAATAAATACAGAGCTCCCACCTCTAATACCAATAGTTATTAACATTATTTAATTACCTTTTATCTTTTAAACATTCAATTTGTTCTCGTTTAATGATTCCGTTAGATTTTCGAATGATTCCTTGTATTATTTTAAATTCTAACGCTGGCGTTAAATGCTGCCCTCTAACATCTATCCGAACTTGTTGTTGCATACCATTTGGTAAATGTCTTTGTCGTTCAATGGCTTGTTTAGAAATATTATTAATCAGATTATCAGAATATTTTTCTATATTATAATTTTTCACTTCTATTGAGCAAGTTGTGCCATTACAAAAATCGGTTTTAGCGTGTGGTTCGCATTCTCGGTATCTTGGCTTAATGCGTTGATATCCTGTTGTTGTTTGTCCTGATTGCGGATGATGAGTTGACCTTGCTCTATCGCTAAATGGGTAATGCTTGAATCTTTTTCACTGTTATGGTTCGTCATTTGAGCGCTCGCGCCACCTGTGCCTCCACTGACCAAGATATGGCTGACGTTAAATTCGGCTTTGTTTTTGATATCACTAAAGCTGATTGTGCCTATATCAAGGCGGTTTTTACTGGTGTCTTTTGCTTCTGAGGAGATTACCGCTCCTTTTAGGTCGGTGTTGTTACCTACCTTGATGTCAAAACCACCTTTGCCGGCAAAAATACCCGATTGGCCGGTGACACTTGCACATTTGCTGTCGATGTCCGTACTCGATAATGAGCCGTTGGCACTAAAGCCACCAAAGCCAGCACTGCCACTGACCGAAGCACTGATTTTTTCGTAATCATAGTCGTCCGTATCTTGCAGTGATTGGATGTTTAAGTTGTTACCCACATCCATGTTGACCGTGTTGCCTTTTAATTGGCCGCCAATGAGGTTAGTGTCGTTGCCCGTTTTGATGGTGAGCTTGTTTTTCGCATCAATCACGCTTTCTGTCCAAGCACTACCATCCGCATTTTCTCGCTCTCGGCTAAAGTTGGCATTGCTTTTAAAACGTAAGTTAGAGGATAATTACAACTTCGTTTTGTAAAAATAATTCAGGAGTCTATACTGTTTTGTTTTGGTTGGGATTTGATAGAAAAATTAACTACCACCAGATAGATAAAAATTTTATAAGGCGTGTCAGATTAAGTTTGAACTGACACACCATGTCATATTTACGGCACAGTTATTTAACGGAAATACCAACCTCAGCTTCATTTAAAATAGATACGGTTTGATGTTCAGTCATTTTTTTATAACTAAATTCCCTCTTACTTTTAGCATAGAGAACTTTCTACTTTTTTCTGTGCTATTTAGGATAATGGTTACTACCTGATGCTTCAGAAGTATGAATAGAAATATTTTTATTAATTAATCGACCAAATTCAGGCTGTTTTCTAATCATATTTATTACATTAACAATTAATTCATCAATTCTATCGTCTAATTTATCAGGCAATAGGCTTTCATAGTCTTCAAGCTCACAACCATCAATAATTAGGTTTGATAAGCCATTTGTAAAATTATTTTGGGATAATAATTTTGATACTTTTGGAGTAAAAATAAACCCCTCTGCCTCATCAATCGAAATTACTTTATTTTTTAACGCATATAAAGTGCCTAATAAAAAAAGATCAATAAACTTTTCTGATTGCTCTTTATCAATACTGTAATATAGCTTCATTTTATAAATTGCTCCAACCTGTTTTGACTTTCACATTAAAAACTCTACCACTTTGGCTACGAAAATAGTGTATTGATACTTTATTTCCTGTAGCGTCATATCCATCTTTATAAACCTTGCTCCAACGCCCTGATTCAATTTTTCTCAATTGTTCCAACAAAGGTTTATCTTTAACTGTATTATTAACTGTTCCATTTTGTACATCTCTAAACCCTTGTGGATAATTAGGTGAATCTTTAATAGAATTATAAGTATTTTTAATTTCATTAGGATCTCTTGAGACGTTATTCCTATCACTTTTATCATCGTCATCATCAGGCGGTAATCCTGGGACACCGTTTACCACAGTAGAGCTTGAGTTTTCTTATACTTTATTTGGTGAATTATTATTTATACTTGCATCTATCACCTCATAACCAATAACCGTAAAAATTCCTAATGTTTTTCTACATGAATTGTGTACTAAGTTTGGGGTATTTACACCTTTTAGGTCGGTGTTGTTGTAAAAGAGTTCATGTTATTCTTAGCTATCATTCTTAAAATAAAAAAATCAAATAAAATCAATATCTTTTCTGACCAATTTTTGTGAGTAAAACGGTAGATTGGCGTGTTATTTTGTATTTTGAATAGGCAAAAACAAGTGCACTATGTGTAAAAATCAATTTAAAACTATTATTCTTCAGTTATTATTAGAGGACTTGGTGACAGTGTTAACTGCCACCAAATAAATAAAAGTTTTATAAGGTATATCAGGTTAACAAATTAACTATCACCCTTAACTATTTAATGCCCAAAATTTACAAGAAGCTTAAACAACTCAGCAAACTAAGTCCACTCTAACGAACCATCTTCATTAACCCACACCGCTTCTGCTGGACAAGACTCATCAAAAAACCAATAATCATCCATCAGTTTTTGTTTATCAAACATGCCGTCTTCTGTTTTTGGAAAAGCATCATAAAACAGTTTGACTTGTTCATCGATTGAGCCTCCTAATAACTGACCATTTTTTGCTAATTTAAGTCGACCTTCTTTTAATAATCTTTTCACAAAATAAAAAAAGAGTTCTTTTCTCTCTTGAAATGGAAATTTTTCTTCATTAGATTTTAGAGAAGGGAACATATCAGGGGCTATGTACGCCCATAACCCATTAAAAGCACTTAATTCTGACCAGTTAACAATTTCTTGATAATCATTTTCGTTTATCATATTTTTACCTAAATTTGATTTCTGCTCTTTTCCCCAACCCTCTATACAAGTTTGTTAAAGTTGGGCTATTTCTTATATCAATAGTCCAACGAGCACCTGTATTAGAGCTCGATACATTTCTTAATGTAATATTTGTACCATCTTGTAATCGTGCTGTATAAATACCATCTCTAACTTTGGTTAATGGCTGTCCAGCTAGTTCCTCCGCATAATTATATATTTGTTTATCGGTCAAATTTTGGCTTTGTAAATGTGAGTATAGTAACGATTATTTTTTATTACCGATCGTTTTTATTATTTGATCAGGAAAATTCTATTGTTCCATCTTTTTTTAACCAAGCAGGTTCGGCAGGGCAATTATCATAATAAAACCAAAGTCCCTCTTCCATCTCATCATCATTATTGGGGAAATTTTTATAAAACACTTGCAATTGCTCGTCAATTGTTCCTTTTAATAAAATTCCTTTCTTATGTAATTTTAAACAATCATCTTCTAATAATTTGGTTAATACTTCAAAAAAGATTTCTTTCTTTTTTTTAAATGAGTAGTTATTAATTTCACTACTAAAGGGAACACATTGCCCCCATAATAAATAGAAAGAACTGTAACTATCCCCTAAAATAGTACAGCAAAAAAGTAGAAAATTCTCTATGATAAAAGAAAAGGGGATTTAATGATGAAAAAAATGACTGAACATCAAATCGTAGCTATTTTAAAAGAAGCTGAAGCGGGTATTCCCGTTAAAGAGCTGTGCCGTAAATATGGCATGGGTAATTCAACTTTTTATAAATGGCGGGAAAAATATGGCGGTATGGAAACGTCGGATATCAAACGCTTAAAGGAGCTTGAGGCTGAAAACCGCAAGCTTAAGCAGATGTTTGCCGAACTGAGCTTAAAATCTCAGCTTCAGGAAGAAATCATAAAAAAGCTTTAGTGCCCACAAAGGCACGTAAAACGTGGGCACAGCAACTACAACAAAATCATTCGGTTACTATTGTTATGAGTTGTGCTATTGTTGGCTTAAGCC
>NZ_LZGX01000035.1:0-983 GCF_001690825.1 Gilliamella sp. Fer1-1 | reverse complement strand
AATCATTAAAGATGCCCAAGGGAATACGATTAGGACATTCAAACTGTTAAAAAATAAGACAGTGTTTGCCATATTAGAGCGGTTTAATCAACAAGGTATTAAAACTAACCATATTGAAATATCCACAGACGGTAATGTGAAAAATCAATATCTGGATAATCAAGGCAATATATTATTAACCACTGACGAGGTTAAAGACCAAAACGCCCCTCAACTTTATGATGACTTACCATTCAACCCAGATGGTTTTGACATAATACTGCAAGAGGCAAATACACAATAATCAAAATATAATAAGGAATAAGAGTACGTTACATAAAAACGCTATAAGCCTAAATGGAAAAAGGTGAGGAAGAGATGAAAAAGTTAGTCAGAATAGGGTTGATCTTCTTTTTACTGTGGATAGCAACTTTTCAATCTGTTTTAGCCGAGGTAAAAATGCACGATCAGCAAATACAACTAGTAAAAAAACTAAAAACACAGGGCATTATGCCTAATAAAACCTATTACCAACATGATTTTATGCCTGCTTTTGATAACGAAGAAAGCTTTCCAGAAAAAGATTTATTCTTGTCAGTAATTGGTTTAGAAGACCACAAAAGAATGTATAGCACGGCAGTCCAAAGTATTGCTCAAGTTAAATTAAATCAGAATTATCAATATAGTGATATATGGCAACGTAAACGCAATATTATTGAAATATTATATCCTACCGATGCTTTTCAATCGCTAGAAGATGGTGTTTATTTTTATACATTAGATGAGCATAAACAATTACAACAACATGCTTCATTTGAAGACGTTTTTGAATTACCTTGTTATCTACGGGTTGAAAAAAAACGTGGTATTGTGGTTAGCACCCAGAAAAGGTGTTTAGCCTCTATTAGCCATTATTCCTATGATTATTTTGTAAATAATAATTTAAAAAATCTTAGAATTGATATGTATGATAACAATCATAATATTATTTACACCTCTGAAAT